>CANJPN010000089.1 GCA_947475855.1 Bradyrhizobiaceae bacterium | reverse complement strand
GTTGCCCAGATCCTCGGCTTCAAACAAGAGGACGTGGACGGCATCTGGCTGATCGGGCCGGGATGCTATGGCCGCAACGATGCCGGCGACTGCGCGCAGGATTGCGCGGTGCTGGCACAGGCGGTCGGCAAGCCCGTTCGCCTGCAGTACACGCGCGCCGAAGGTACGCAGTGGGATCCGAAAGGGCCCGCTTCCGTGATCCGAGCGCGCGCCGCACTCGACGCCAACAACAACGTGGTCGGCTTCGAGTTCATAGCCAAGGGATTCTCGCGCCTCGAAGTTTCGTCGAACGAAAGCCAGACTCACGACTGCCTCGCCGGCCACAACCTCGGCCATCCGCTAAAGCCGACGCAGGCATTCAACGTCCCTGCCAACTCCTACGCCTTCCCGAACATGGCAATGGGCTGGGAGGTGATCGCGCCATTCGTCGAGCGGGCGTCGCCGTTGCGCGGCGCACACTTGCGCGACCCGAACGGGCCGGAACTGCAGTTCGCCGGTGAATCATTCATCGACGAAGTCGCGCATTCGATCGGCATCGATCCGATCGAATTCCGTCTCAAGACAGCGAAGCACCCGCGCGACCTCGCGGTGATCAAGGCCGCTATGGAGAAGTCGGGCTGGAAGCCGCGGGTGGGTCCCAACAAAGACCAGTCCGGCGACATCCTCAAAGGCCGCGGCTTCGCCTATGCGCAGCGGAACGGGTCGCGCGTCGCCATCGTCGCGGAGGTCGAGGTGAACCGAAAGACCGGCCGCGTCTGGGGCCGGAAGTTTACCGTCGCGCACGACTGCGGTCAGATCATCGCCCCCACCGACCTGAAGCAGTGCATCGAGGGCAACATCGTGCAGGGTCTCAGCCGCGCCACGCTGGAAGAGGTCAAGTTCGACAACAACAACGTGACCAGCATCGACTGGAACAGCTACCCGATCATCGACATCATGGACATGCCGGAGACGATCGAGTCGGTGTTGCTCGACTATCCTGATCAGCCTCCTTCGGGCGCGGGCGAGCCGTCGATCCGACCGGTTGCCGGTGCTGTCGCCAATGCTGTGTTCGACGCCACCGGCGTTCGTATCCGGCGTGCACCATTCACGCCAGAGAGGGTCCGGCAGGCACTGTCCTCGGCTTGATTTGCCAACAAAAAATGCGTCTAGGGGTGAGTTCCTCTCGGGCTGCCCCGGGGGCATCATAGATTAGCCACGCCAAGGGGCCGGATCCGCGAGGACCGGCCCTTCTTCTTGCACGGCGGCGCGTGCGCGTGCATAGGAACAGCATGCTCTCCACTACGCACATTCCCGCATCTACGCGTGACAGCGCGGTCAAACTGTCCGGCTGCGGGGAGTGCCCATCGTGGGCGGCTTGCGCATGAGCGAGACGGGCCGCTGGCCCCCCCTTCACAACCGCGATTTCGCTCTCGTCTGCTGCGCCAGATTCGCTGTGACATTGGCGATACACGTCGCGAACGTCGCCATCGGCTGGTACATCTACGACGTGACGGGAAGCGCGTTCGCGCTCGCCTATCTCGGTCTCGCCGGGTTGATACCCGCACTGACTCTGGTGCTGCTCACGGGCTATGTCGCAGATCGGATCGACCGCCGCCTGGTGCTGTTCGGCTCCGATCTCGTGCTGACGGCGACCGGCCTCGTCCTGCATTGGCTCGTGATGTCGGGCGGCAGTATCGTCTGGCCGATCTATCTCGTCGTCATGGCGGTATCGGCGAGCCGTGCGTTCCACAATCCAGCGGCGCAGGCGATCATTCCGGCGCTGGTTCCACCAGAGCAACTGCAGAGCGCGATCGCGTTGTCATCGAGTGTGTTCCAAAGCGCGCAGATTTTGGGGCCGGCACTCGGCGGCATCCTCTATGCGCTTGATCCGAAGCTGCCATTCGCCATCGCGTCCGCGCTATATGGGATATCGGCGCTTGCATCGCTGGCTGTGCGGCATCGGTCGGCTCCGGCACCTGGAAAGATGCCGCTGTCGATCAAAAGCCTGATGGCCGGCTTCGATTTCGCTTGCCGCAAACCGGTAATTTTCGGCGCGGTTGCACTCGATGCGGCCGTCGTGATGCTGGGCGGCGTCGTCGTTCTGCTGCCGATTTTCGCCAAAGACATCTTGCAGGTGGGGCCACTCGGGCTCGGCCTGTTGCGTGCCGCGCCAGCATTCGGCGCGGTGCTGATGGCGCTCTGGCTGGCGAACAACGATTTCGTAGCTCACGGCACAGGACGCAAGCTGTTCGGTACGATCGGAATCTATGGGATCGCGACGGGGCTGTTCGGCTTGTCGACCAGCTTCCCGCTGTCGCTGCTGCTGCTGATCATCGTCGGCGCTTCGGACATGATCAGCGTGGTGATCCGGCACACCATGGTGCAGGCAGAGACCCCGGACGACCTGCGCGGACGCGTGGCGGCGGTGAATTCTCTGTTCCTCTCGTCGTCGTCCGAACTCAGCCAGTTCCGTGCGGGAACGGTGGCGGGCCTCATTGGCGCGGGGCCTGCCGTCTTCATCGGCGGCTTGATGGCGGCAAGCTTGTCACTCATCTGGCCGCTGCTTTTCCCTGGACTTGCCGCGCGCAAGCACTTGATCGAGCCGCCCTCGGAGAACCGGCATGAAGAGGCCAAAGCATGACGGCCAGCAGGTGCTCGGATGCCTGATGAAGGTGCTATGGACGCGACGGATTCCGCGAGCGAATTCCGCTGGCGCGAGCACAAGGACTTCGTTCTCAATGCAACGTCGCGGTTCTCGGTAACGCTTGCCACTCAAATCCAGACAGTGGCAATCGGCTGGTTCGTTTATGACTTCACGGGCTCGGCTGTGGCGCTGGGTGTTGTCGGTCTGGCTGCGTTCTTGCCGGCAATCGCACTGATGCTGGTCACGGGATACGTGTCTGACCGTTATGACCGTCGCACGGTGCTCGCGGGCTGCTGCACCTTGATGGCATTTGCCGCTCTGGGGCAAGTCGCGCACGTTGCAAGCGGCATCGCGAGCATGTTGCCGCTCTATCTGACGGTCGTTTTGCAAGGAGCTGGCCGCGCGTTCTACCTGCCGGCGAATTCCGCGATCCTGCCCAACCTAGTCCCTCGCGAGCACTTCCCGCAGGCGATAGCCCTATCAACGGCCGTATCCCAGGCCGCGAACATTTCAGGCCCTGCCGTAGGCGGGCTTCTGTACGCGGTGTCGCCAAATCTCGCGTTTGCGGCCGCGCTCGCTTTCTATGCCTTAGGGGCGTTTACGAACTACATGATCCGCTATCGCAGCACGCCGGCGCGGGAGACCTCGCAGGCGCCAACGCTGGAGCACTTGTTCGCGGGCTTCCGATTCATGTGGGGAAAACCCGTCATCCTTGGCGCACTGACGCTCGACCTGTTTGTCGTTGTATTGGGGGGCGCGGTGTCGCTGCTGCCGATCTTCGCCAAGGACATCCTTCAGGTGGGGCCGGTGGGCCTGGGCATCTTGCGATCGGCTCCGGCAGCGGGCGCCTTGCTGATGGGCTTCGTGTTGTCGCGCAACAACTTCATGGAGCGCCAGGCGGGGCCGCGGATGTTCAAGGCGGTATTGATCTTCGGGCTCGCGAGCCTCGGATTTGGATTGTCGGGGAGCTTCTTCATGAGCTTCCTCTATCTGGCGATATTGGGCGCGGCAGATACGGCGAGTGTGGTCGTGCGCATGACACTGGTGCAGGCGGAGACGCCGGACGACCTACGTGGCCGCGTCGCGGCGGTGTCGAGCCTGTTCACCCAGTTCTCGAACGAGATCGGGCAGTTCAGGGCCGGCACGATGGCCGGATTTTTCGGGGCAATTCCCGCCGTCGTCTTCGGCGGCATCGGCGCGATCGGAATCGCGCTCATCTGGCAGCGGTGGTTCCCCGCGCTCGGCACACGCGATCATCTGGTGCCGCCAAACGCATGAGATGGGCGCTCGTCACAGACTATCGGAGATGAACATCTGGAACGTGCGGGTGGCGATCTCGCCAGTCGATGATCTGGCCGAGATAGTGAAGCGGTCCTCGCCCGAAGCGTCGGCGCGCGCGGCGTAGTAAATGCCTGTGCCGGTCACGGTAGCGCCCTTGCACTTGCCGGTCGCGGTAATCTGGACCGTCGTGGACTGGCCTGGCCGGAACTGCACGGTGCCCTTCTTCGGCGGTTCCGTGATCTCGATCGGCGGGGCAGGTAGCGAGCGGCACGCATCGTCAAAGGCCGCCATGATGAATACGCGGGTCGGCCTATCCGGTACCGCGCGGGTCATACCGGCTGGGGTTTCCTGGGCGAGGGCGATTGCGAAAGGCATCGCGGATAGAACCCACGCAATTGAGACCGAGTACCTTGCCAACTTCGCCTCCCCGCGATCGGACTTCAGTAGACGACACGCTGTTTCACTGAGCACCGTTTGCGCACAACTATATCACTGTCCGATGATTGTCTGAACATCAGCGGGGGTCATGCGAACCGCAGAAACTGATTTCGTGCGGGACGGCGGCTCGGCAGCCGGAACGGGCGCAATGATCGGGCGCGGCGGCAAGGCGGATGCAAGCGGGTTGCGTTTGGCGTGTTCGGAGAGGTCCGCCAGCAACACTTCGAGCAACGGCGTCGCGACTTGCGCTGCATGAAGGTTGTGCCCCCATGGTTCGGAAGTCGAGCCGGTGCCGACGAGGACGACATAGGAATAACCCGCGCCATTTGCGAATTGCAGGCCGCCGGTGATCCACGTGTCGACAGTGGCGCTTGCATCTGCATTCACGTCGGTTCCCGTCTTGGCAAAATGCAGACGGAGATCGCCGCGACGGGTCGCGCACCAGGCGCTCAGGTCCTTGAGCGTGCCCACGGGCTGGCCGGCATGTGTATGGCACAATGGCGCTTGAAGAAATGCCTTCAAGAGCCCATGCGCGTCGCGACGGATCAGCTTGTCTGGTACGATGTCTTGGCCCGTGTCACGACCAAACGTTGCGGCCTCGTCGCGATTCACGAAGTCGAATCCCTTCACCATCGAAGGCGGGCGAACCGGCCTGGCGCCGCGGCCGGCCAGCGCAGCCAAGACCACGCTCGACATGTGGTGCACGCGTTGCGGAGAACCTGAAACCAGGCCGCGGACCGCGGCGGTGGACGGTGGCGTTTCTGTGCCATTTCCAAGTGTGGGGGGCATCGTGAAACCAAGCTTGTCGATGATCGAGCGGACCTTGCTTTGTCCGGTCTGCGCGAGACGCCATTCGACCGGGCGATTGAGCGAGCAAGCAAACGCAACAAGCGCGCGGCGACTGCCCGGCGTCGTGCCGCGTGCGCATGTTTCGGCTAGGGCCGGACCTGCGAACTCGCTGTCCTGGTAGGGCGCATCGGCGCCGTCACGCAATTCATTGGCGATGCCGATGGCTGCTATGATCTTGCCGGTCGACGCGATTCTGCGCACCTCCCGCGAAGGATCGTAGCGGCCGGTTCCTGCATCACGCGCATAGACCGAGCCGAAATAGGGCGTCGTGTCGGACGATTCGAAATAGCGAACGATCTCGCCTTCGAGATTGGCGGCGGCGACGACGACATGCGGAGATTTGAGACCCGAACCTGGCACGATCTTCGCCGGATCGAGTGTGTAGCCCGGTTTGAGACGCGCACTCCATTTGTGGTCGATACCTTCGAGCGTGGAGTTGAGCCTCGCCCGTAAAGCGAGATTCTCCCCGGTGTCGATGGTCGCTGTTACTCCGCGCACATGGCTGCGCCAACCGTAGCCCCAGACCTGCTTCATCTCTTCGCGAAGACCGAGGCGAGCTGTTGGCAACAGGGCGTTGGCGCGAATGATTGGATTTGCTTGCGCGCGCTTTGCAAGAAGCGGCGCGTAGGTGTCGAGCGCCTGCTGGAGCTTCGGCTTGACCTTCGGATCGGGCGGGCCTCCTGCCAGGTTGATCAACTCGAACAAAACTTTGCTTTGCGTCGCGGCATCTTCGATCAGCTTCTCGGCGCAGGTACGTGCGCGGACTTCGGCAATATACCGCCAGCGATCGAGGCGGACGGCATTCAGCTTATCGTCACCTTCCAGGAGAATGATCGGCTTGTTGACCGCGGAGGCCAACACGTACTGCTCTGCAATCGTCAGATCACGCGCTTCCTTCCCGAACACGATGCGGCTCGTCACCTCAACGCCATGCAGTGGCTGACCGCCGGTGCGTTGTGCGAGCCAGATGTGATTGGCGGCCCACTGGCGCAAGGGCGTGTCGTCCCCGCCGTGGGTCAGCTCGTGGAAGATGACTGGCGCCAGCCACCATTCGCCGACCTTGCGACGTAGCTTTGTGATGCCGCCCTCGTCGCGGCGCGGCGGGGTATTGTAGATCACGCGCGCGAACTGCATCGGCAGCGTCGAGCCGCCGACGCCGAGTACCGGGCGTCCGGTCGCCAATGTGCGCCGGATGCTCGAATAAGGTATCTTCAGGACGCCGAGGAGATCGATGCCGAATGGATTGAGTGCAGTGCCCAAGTAGCGGTCCTCGTGCCAGACGAGGCACCGCCAGTAGTGCTCCGGCACATCGCGAACCGGGATCGACTTGTGGTCCGGATTTGCTGTGTAGTCGCCGAGTTCTATTGCGGCATCGGTATAATTGAAGTCGCGGACGCTATCGAGACGCGGGTCGAATGTCCCGACGAAGTTTCCGCCGCGGTCATAGATCGCGGTCGCAAGCCAGCGCTCGGCGTCATACCGTAGCTTGTCCGCCATGAACCAACCGCCGACGAAGCCGCGGATGGGCGCAATGACGTAGACCAGCAATAGCGCGAAGACCAAGTAGCCGAGCACCGCGTGCGCGACATAGCGTAAAGGGCCGAGCCGCGGCAGCGCCACCACCGACAGCGTCGTGCGCGCCGCCCGCGCAGGCGCAGAGAGGCAAATCTCGCAAAACTTCGTCAGGAGGCGTAGCAACGCCAGCATGCGAGGGCTCGATCACGACGGGCTGCCGTTCCACTCTCGAAGCGAGGAACGGGGATCGGGTAGCCGTCGTGCGTTTCCATCCCACCCGATCTCCTTCCCCAAAATAGGAGAAGAACAGCGGGCGGAAGTTATCCAGCGACTCACCCAATCCAGGCAATCAGGGCTAACGCGCGTTTGTGTCCAGGTCGGGCCGCAATCGTGGCGGATTGGCGAGAGTGTTTGCAATGAACTTTGCAGTGGGAGATTTATTTGCGGTGACCCGACAACTTTGCGAGTTCGGCCTGTTTCGCGGTTTCGCTGGTCATAAAGGCCTTGAACGTCTCGGGGGAGTTCTTGGCGGGATCTGGAAGTGTCATACCGAGAGCTTCGATCTTCGTGCGGTAGCTCGGGCTCGCGATGATGTCGTTCACCTGCTTGTTGAGATAGGCAACGATCGCGGGCGGTGTCTTGCCGGGTGCGGCTAGACCTACCCAGCCGGCATGATCGAAACCTGTAAAGCCCTGCTCGGCCATGGTCGGCAAGTCGGGCCAGCGGTCAAAGCGCTTGGGTTGGGCGACGGCAATCGCGCGCGCGGATTTGGCATCGTGGAACTGGCGGGCGTTTGCCATGAACACGAACGAGCCTTGCACTTCACCGGCGACGACGGCCTGGGCCGCTGCACCTGAGCCTCGATATGGGACGTCCGCGATCAACGTCTGGCCCAGCGCGTTGAGTTGCGTGATGGCGATCGCGGGCGAGGTTGCCGGGCCCGAGCTTGCGAAGCTCACCTTCTTCGGGTCGGCCTTTGCGTCGGCGACGATGTCGGCCACCGACTTGTAGGTCGTGTTGTTGGCGACGATCAGAACCAGCGGCGGACCGTCAGCGATCAAGCCGATCAGGGAAAAGTCGTTGATCGCACTGTAGGGTACACTTATGTAGTGCAAGTTCTGGCCGTCGGCGAGCGCATTGACGAGCAAAGTGTAGCCGTCGGGTTCTGACTTCAGAACGGACTGCGCGCCCGTCATGCCCGACGCGCCGGGCTTGTTCTCCACGACAACAGACTGGCCTGTGCGGACCTGGAGTTCGCTCGCAAGGATCCGGCCGGGCACGTCAGATAGTCCGCCGGGTGCAAAGGGCACGACGAACGTAATAGTTCGTGATGGGTATTGCTGAGCAGCGGCGGATGCCGTCAGCCCGATTGCGGCGCAAGATGCCAACACAAAAGCTTTGAGTGCGACGGACATGAGGAACCCTCCGTAACTGTTTCGCTTCGACTATATGCCGACGAGCGTTTTTTGGGGCGACGATTTTTCAGGCATGTTCGGCTTGGAGTTGCGTCACTTCCTCGGGGTCGACCACGGCATTCACATCACGGCTTCTGGCTGCAGAGATCGAGTGCGACCCCCAAGTAAATCCTTGCTGTCTTGACGCAATCATCGAGCAAAACATGCTCGCCGAAGGCATGCATAGAAGTGCCCTTCGTATCGGGGTGAAGGCGCCCGCCCGCGCCGAAGGGCACGCAAGGAATGCCGTAGGAGGTGAGGTGGATCGCGTCGGCACCGGGGCGGCGGATCACGTTGCCGGGTCGCTCGCCGGTGACGAGTTCCTGCGCATTGCCAAGCGCTTCGACGACGGGGAGTTTCGCATCGACCAGGTTCGGCGGGTCACTGACATAGATATGGAGGCGCGGTTCGGGCAGTCCCTTGCGCGCGGCGAAGGCGCGAAGCACGCCGCGCAGCTGGCGCTTGATGCCCTCGATGGTCTGGCCGGGCACCGTGCGGATGTCGAGGTAGAGGCTGCATTCGTATGGGTTGCGCGACAGACGCCATGGGTCGCCGCCGCGGATCGCCGCAACCGTGACGTTGGGGCGCTCGCCCATATAGATCGTGGCAGCCTCGTAGGCTCTCGTCCAGTTGGCGATATCCGCTTGAAGCTCGTGCATCACCGAGATGGCATTGGTCGTGCCGGGGCGATTGCTCATTGCGGAGTGCGCGACAATGCCCTGCACCGTGATGCGCGCCCAAACGACGCCCATGTTCGCGGTGGCGATGCGCATGCCTGTGGGTTCGGCCAGCACTGCATAGTCAGCCGTTACGCCGTGCGTCGCCAGATGTCGCGTGCCGATTCCGTAGCCGGAATATTCTATGCCCTGAAATTCCTCGATGGCAGTCTTCTCGATCTCGCCAACGACAGCACCGAACGAGATATCGCCTGCGAGCTTGATGTCCGAGCGTACGATCGCCTCGATCGCGACCAAAGCGCATGCCAAGCCGCTCTTCATGTTGTTGGCACCGAGGCCCCAGATCCAGCCGTCGCGGAAAACGCCTTTTGGACGGAAGCCGTCACCATGAAGGTGCGGCTCGTCGCCCGAGTAAGACGTGTCCATATGTCCAGTGAAAAGCAAGTTCAGACCGTCGCCATCACCACGCAGGTGGCCGACAGCGTTTGGACGGCCGGGATCGACCTGCGGCAGATCGGTTTCCATCCCGAGATCGGCCATACGCTCGGCCAGGAACTTCGCGACGCCGGCTTCATGGCCGGTCGGGCTCGGGATATCCACCAGCGCAACCGTGAGATCGCGGATTTTCTGGGGCGTGATGAGTTCGGCGGCGCGGGAGAATTCGGGATGACGCATCGGCTTGAGGGTTCCTCGGAGTGGGCTTTCCCCGAAGATCGACCGGCGAGCGTGCGTTGGCAAGTTGGTTAGACGTGCAGTCGCTTTTCTCGTTGCTCAATTCAGGCGCGCGAGCACGCTACACTAGGGGGTCAATCCGCACTATGACGACTGTGAAGTTGTCCTGGTGGGGATCGCGGATGCTTTCCACAGCGCGGACGAGCGCGGCGGCGACCGCGTCAGGACCATCGGCCGCGTAAGCGGCAATGGTGCGGGAGATTTCGGTTTCATCGAGCGTGTGGATGCCGTCGCTGGCAATCACGACATGATCGCCAGGCAGCAAAGCCAGCGGCTTCACAGCCAAGTCCACGAGCTCGATCTCGTCGCCTGTGACCGCCGAGCGAAGCATATGCCGGCGGTGATCGGTTCGTGCCTGCTCGGCCGAGATGCGACCGTTGCGGGCCAACTCGTCGAGCAGCGGGGCAAGCGAATGGTCTTCGTTGATCAGCGCCAACTCACCATGCCGCCAGAGATAGAGCGGGCTGTCGCCGACGCTGACCCATTCAAGGCCATCTGCGCCGAACACCACGCCGACCAGAGTCGAACCCATGCCGCTCATGGCACGGTTGGCATCGACTTCGAGCGCGACAGCGCGATTCGCCGACGTCATTCCCTTCCGCAAGCGGTCACGAACAGGCGCCACCTCCTGCGCGTAACCTGCGAGGAAACTCGCACAGACGGTCCTGCTCGCAAGTGCGCCGCCAGCATGACCGCCCATGCCATCGGCCAACACGACGACGAGCCCGTCGTTTTCGGGCTCAATCGTGAATGGTTCGGCTTCAGCGGCCGGCCCTGGCCAAAGCGCCGCCGCATCCTCCTGATAGCTGCGCGAGCCCTTGGTGGCAGCAAGAGCGGAATTGAACATATGCTTCATGCCGGCAAGCGTAGCTCCGTCAGCGTGTGGCGCGGCCACCGGGCGAGCCGGGTTGGGCTGCTCTCCCGATGGTGACACCAACTCTATCACGCCTTGGCCTCGCTGATATCGCCCCAATCGAAATCCGGCCCGCACAAGGGAACGAACACGAGCTGGGTGCGGCCCACGGTGATCAGGTCCATTGCCTGGAGCTGGACCGCGGCGGTCGGGCGCTTTTCGTTAACAGCCACCACGTTGGTCTTGGCGAGGTTCGGAACGAACAAAAAGCCGCGCTCGCCGCCATCGTAACGGATGTAGGCCTGCTCCTCGGAGGAGATCGCCTCATCGCCGAAATCCAGGGGGATGCGCTGGGTAGCGGCACGACCGATGGTATTGTTGCCCTCATAAATCGGTCTGTAGGCCCCGAGCCCCGGACCGCCAACGATGACGAGCCAACCGACCACGGGGTCCTGATGGAAGCTCTGACGCGTGATCCGGCTCTTGCCGCGCACGAGTTGGGTGCGCGCGGGCGCTTCCCCTCCGGCCGTCACCGCGCCGCGCAGCACGCGAGTCGTCGGAGGTGGATCTATCTCGACACGGCCGTCGGCCGGTGGAATGTTCGGCGTGCCGCCACGAGCCTCACGCGCCGCCTCCGCTGCACTGGGAACCGCATTCGAGGCTGGATTACGCAACATCACTGGCTTCTCCATCGCTAGCGGTTGCGGGGCCGCCATAGCCCCCACAGCCGGTTGCTGCGCTTGCGTTTCGTCACGACTGGCCGCAGCCAGCGCTTCCCTCAAAGAACCAAAAATACCTTGCGCGGCGCGTTGCACACCGCCTCGATTGTCCACATCGCCCACGACGTTTTCTCCACCAAAAGGGCACGGCAACTTCGACCGTCCCTGCCACCACCCACAGTCCACACCTCACGCCCGCAACAATTGGCCACTGCGGCGACCTAAATCGCCGCCAACACTCTCATTCGCGCCTTGCCCAGTTCCACCGTATCGCCAGCCGACAGCACGGCACGAAGCATCCGCTCACCGTTAATCCGGAGTCCGCCGCCATCCGGGCTGCTGACGTCAACAATCGTGAAACCACTGTCCCCAGACCGCTCGATCACGGCGTGATAGCGGGAAACCGTTTCGTCCCGGATACAGATGTCGTTGTCTTCCTGGCGGCCGATCTGCAGGAGATGACAGTTGTTGGGCAACTCGATGGTGTCCGCGCCTTCGATCTCGATGCGCGCGGCGTGCAGGTTGTTCGGGCCCAACGGCGCCACAACCTCGTGAGGCGACCGGCGGCGATAGAGCAGAAAGCCCACGAGAACCAACACCGGCAAGATGAATGTGGCACCTAAGCCGAGCATGACCGCAGGTCGTTTCGCGTAACCCGCCAGGATCCACCGCTGCAGTCTGGCGAGCGCTTCGTGCACGACTTCGACCGTGCCATCGAGGCTCAGACTCGGCAGGATTTGGCCTGTTGCTTCACCCGCAGCCCACGACGCTGCGTTCGCCGTCGCCATTGCGGTGGCGCCAACGACCAGGAGCAACGATGCTCGCGCGGTCGGATGCATGGGGAATCCTCACAATGAGCATCGAAGTTCGCTTTGCAACGGGGCAGCATGATGGCCCAACTCGGGCGGGATGCGGGCACAGCGCAATATAGTCTCCGTGTTGACGGAGAGAGCTGCGGGCCACTTGACGATCCGCGCGCAATGAAAGACACGCATGGAATGCAGCAGATCGAAAACAAGCCGTGGTTATGGGGGCGATGGTCCAGGCTGGCGCTGTCGACGGCGCTGGTGACGATGGCCGTCGATCAGGCGAACAAGCTCTGGATGCTGGGCGTCTATCGCATCCAGGATCGCGGCCAGGTGCGTGTCACGCCATTCCTCGACTTCGTGTACGTGGTCAATACCGGCATCAGCTACAACATCGGCTCTGGCACAGTTCCTCCGTGGGCCCTATCGGCGTTCGCCGTCGTGGCATCCGTCGCGATGGGGATCTGGGTCGCGCGTGCGGCGACGGGCTCGCTGATGGCGCTCAGCATCGGCCTCATCATGGGTGGGGCCATCGGCAATGCGATCGACAGGCTCTGGCTCGGCGGTGTAGCCGACTTTTACCTGCTGCACGCATTCGGCTATTCTTGGTATGTCTTCAATATCGCCGATGTCGCAATTGTTGCCGGCGTCGTCGGCCTGTTGTACGATTCGTTTGCTCCGAGTCGTCAGGGGACCGCAAATGCGCCCTAATCCGCGGGCATTCGCAGGGTAGTCGAGTTGGACATCCGGTATCCTGTTTCCGGTGGTGCGCGGGGATCTCCCGCGGTCTGAGGCTGAAGGCCATGCTGAGCCGCAAAATCAGAATTTGCAGACCTATCAAGGGCCTCGCGCTCTCGATCTGTGTTTCTGCTGCAGCGGTGACGGGCGGATGCTCTGGCTTCGACGGTGTCGAGTTGCAAGGCGGTGTTTTCGACGCCATGGGGCTGTCAGGTTCCAACCAAAAGAAGCTTTCCGATGTAAAGGTCGATGCGCGCCCCGGCTTGGTGCTGCCGCCCAGCAATGAAAAGCTGCCGGATCCGATCACGGGCTCGATTGCCACCGGTCCGCAAGACGAGTCCTGGCCGGTCGATCCGGAAGATCGTCGCGCGGCCAATCGCGCCGAACTCGAAAAGCGTCACAAGGCGTTTTGTGAGCGCGCGGTCCAGGATCACCGTATGCGCGGCGAGTCCGGCGTCGTGATGGGGCCAATGGGCAATTGCCAGCCCGGGCTGTTCGGCAGTTTGGGGAAACAGTTCGGCGGACGAGAGTGATCGAGATCACTCCGTGATTCTTTTCGAGCCGGGCCATTGTTGCGCCCGGCTTTGTTTTTTGTTCTGCTGTTCCACAATGTGCCCAAGAAGACGACGATGGAGTGCTTTGTTCGTGCTCAAACAACTTGTTGCGGCGCTTGCAGCCTTTACGACGATGATCGGTGGCTCTGTTGCGCAGCCGGCTGCACCTAAAGACTTTCCTGCAAGGGTGGAGTTGCACGCCTTTCAATCGCTGACGGTTTCCGACCAGCAATTCCTCACGGGCGACGCAAATGGCAGGCCGGTCACTCTGACCGGAGAACTCAGGATCGCACAAGGCCAGGGCAAGCTCCCACTGGTCATTCTCATGCATGGGTCCGGCGGTCTGGGCGGCAACGTCGAGGCGTGGTCGCGGCACTTCAATGCCATGGGGATTTCGACTTTCGCCATCGATGGTTTTACGGGGCGCGGCCTCACCGCCGTCAGCTCCAACCAGGCTCTATTGGGCCGACTGAATTTCGTTCTCGATGTCTATCGCGCGCTCGCGCTCGTCGCCAACCATCCCAGGGTCGATGGGAGCCGAGTCGCACTGATGGGATTTTCGCGCGGAGGCCAAGCCGCGCTCTATGCGAGCCTCGATCGCTTCCACAAAATGTGGAACACGTCCGGTGCCGATTTCGTCGCCTACCTGCCGTTCTATCCGGATTGTGCAACGACGTTCATCGGCGACACGGACATTGGTGCGCGGACCATCCGCGTGTTCCATGGCAGTTCCGACGACTACAATCCCGTCGCTACATGCAGGGCCTATATGACGCGGCTCGCAGCGGCCAAGCGTGATGCATCGCTCACAGAATATGCGGGCGCGCATCATACCTTCGACAATCCCCTCGGGGCGTCCAAGCCGACGCTATCGCCGGCTTCCCAATCGGTTCGCGCGTGTTCGGTTCGCGAGGCCGAGGGCGGATCGCTGATCAATACGGCGACGAGCGCGCCGTTTTCCTACAAGGACGCCTGCGTCGTGCTGGGGCCGCATACTGGCTACGACCCAACTGCCACCGAGGCGGCCACACGCGCCGTCACGGAACAGCTCAGGGCTGCCTTCAAGCGGTAGTTCGGTTCAGCGGGCGAGCAGCGTGTGGATGAGGATCGCTGCGGCAGCGGAAACGTTCAGCGATTCGACCCGGCCAGTGCCCGACAGAGCCACGACCGATTGGCACGCTGCCAGCGTGGCGGGTGCGAGGCCCTCCTCCTCGTTGCCCAGCACCAACGCGACAGGCTTGCCGATGCGCACCAACTTATCTGGCGCTATCGCGCGTTCCACCGCGGTGCCCACGACCTGATAGCTCGAGGCCAGCCTGCGGAGCATCTCGGGGAGGCGCTCGGCGCGGTAGACGTCAATCCATTCGAGGCCGCCTTTCGCCACCCGGTAGCTGGCGTCCGACAGGCCGGACTGGCCCGGGTGATCGGAAAGGATGAGGCGATTGATGCCGTAGAATGCTGCGGTGCGAGCAATCGCGCCAATGTTCTGCGGGTTTCCGACACCGTCGAGTATCAGGAGCGGTTTGCCCTCATTTGCCCATCTCTCGGCTAAGTTCGGATCGAAAGTCCGGACCGGTCGCGGACGCGCCAAGGCTACGATGCCGCCATGCATGGCGGTACCGGCAACGCGCTGCATCTCGTCGGGTCGAAGCTGGCGGTAGACCTTGTGGCGGCGGCCAAGTTCGGCGCACCAGTCCTGAACGGCGTTCTTATGCGGCGCCTCGAAATAGAGACGCTCGACGCGATCGGCGCCACTATCGAATAGTTCCGTAACGGACGGGAGCCCGGCAACGCGGATCAATTTGTCGTCAGGGTGCGGGCGAGTGCGACCTTCGGCACTGGCGCGCGCAGGATCACGATAAGGGTGCACGGCCCGCGGCGTGCGCGGCTTGCCGGTGCGGTCGCGCCGTTCGGCTTGGCGGGGTGGCCCCTTGTCGGGTCGTCTTGCCATGAAGTGCTCCTTGAGTCGCGACACTTACCGATCGAGACCGCGCGAGAGCAT
>CANJPN010000088.1 GCA_947475855.1 Bradyrhizobiaceae bacterium | reverse complement strand
CTGATCAGAATGAGCATGAATTCTCCCGACTTCGCTTCGCCTGCGAGCCCAACGCACCGCATGCATGGCACCGCGCTTGGGCTACGCCGTTGCGCCAATAGCAGATCTCGACGACGACTTCGACCCGCCCCCCGAAGTCACACCAACATCCATCGCTGCGTAAGCAAATTGCCCGGAAGCCCCGGATCGGGTTAGCTTGCCCATGAGACGCAAGGACTATCCAGGAAACGCCAGAACGGAGCCGCCCATGCCCCGCGTGCTGCTTGCATTCCTGCTGTGTGCACTTTCGCTGCCCGCGGCAGCGCAGAACTACCCCTCACGCGCGATCAAGATCATCGTGCCCTTCGCCCCTGGGGCCTCATCCGATGCGACCGCACGCGCACTCGCCCACGATCTGCAGACGCGGTTCGGCCAGAGCGTCGTCGTCGAGAACATGGGCGGCGGCGGCGGCGTCACCGGCGTGCAATCCATGGCGCGCTCGGCCCCGGATGGACATACCCTTGCGATCGGCGCTGCCGGCGGCATGGTCATCACACCTCTCATGCCAGGCGCACCGCCGAACTGGGACCCGGCCAAGGACGTGCTGCCCGTCGCCCGCCTCGTCGATGTCCCGATGGTCATCGTCGCGCATCCCACGAGCGGTCCCAAATCCCTCACCGAGGCGATCGCCAAGGCTAAGGCTTCGCCGGACGGTTTGACCTACGGATCGACCGGCACCAACTCCGGGATGCATCTGTCTGTCGAGTTCTTGAGCTTCGCCACGGGTGCAAAACTCGTCCACGTTCCCTACCGCGGCAGTGCGCCTGCGGTGACCGACGCGGTTGCAGGACAGGTGCCGTTCGTGGCAGTCGATCTCACCTCGGCGCTGCCGCTTCTCGAAGGCGGCAAGGTCACCGGCCTCGCCATGATCACCGCCAAGCGCGTCTCGTTCGCGCCAAGCGTCCCCAGCCTGGGCGAACTCGGCTACAAGGGCTTCGAATCCTCGCCGTTCCTCGGTCTGTTCGCTCCCGTCGGCACTCCAGCCGCCATCGTCAAGACGATCAATACCCACGTCCGCGACATCGTCGCCTCCGACGACTTCAAGAAGCGCATGCACACTGTTGCCCTCGAGCCTTCCTATCTCGATGACGCAGCGTTCACGAAATTCCTCGACGACGACCGCGCGCGCTGGCGCGACGTGTTGAAAGCGATCGGCAAACTCCAGTAATGCCGTAGGGCCGAATAACGCAGCATATTCCGCCGCGTTCGTTCGATCCCGGCATGAATTCGGTGGAAGACGCCCGCTGGGCTATTCCACCCTACGACGTCCCCCCGACCATGAATTCAGCGAGCCGCGCAGCAACCTCGTCGGGCAATTCTTCCGCGAGATAATGCCCACCGGGCAGCGCTTCACCCTGGACATCGCTCGCACGCTCACGCCACAGCGCGAGACAATCGAAGCACCGCTCGATGACGGCGTGCTTGCCCCATAGTGCAAGCAGCGGCGCAGTTAGTTTCAGCGCGCCATCCTCGTCGTCGTGACGAATATCGATGGTCGCGGCTGCGCGATAATCTTCACAAGTCGCATGAACCATCTCAGGATTGCTGAAGCAACGAAGATACTCCGCCAGCGCTTCCGGCGCGAAGGCATTCATGCCGGCCGAGCCAGACCCGCATTTCTTTCGCCAATACTCTTGCGCCTCCGCCCCACTTCCGATCATCCGCTCGGGAAACGGTGCAGGCTCGATCAGATAGAACCAGTGTGCGTAGGCGCGCGCGAATGCGTCAGTCGTGCTGCGGTACATTTCGCGCGTCGGCGCAATATCGAGCACAGCAATACGCGCGACGCGACTCGCGTGATCGACTGCCAGACGATGCGCAACCCGGCCGCCACGATCATGCCCACAAACGAAGAAGCGCTCGTGTCCGAGAGCTGTCATCACCTCGGCCATGTCGAGCGCCATCGCGCGCTTTGAATAAACCGAATGGTCAGCAGTCGTCACCGGCTTGCCGCTGTCCCCGTAGCCGCGCAGATCGGCGGCTACGATCATGAAGCGATCTTTAAGTCGCGCCGCCACCTTATGCCAGAGCGCATGGGTCTGCGGATATCCGTGCAGTAACAGCAATGGCGGACCAGAACCTCCTGATACGCCATGAATCGTCGTGCCCGATGTCTCGATGTCGAACGTGCGGAAGTCAGGAAAGATCGAACGCGTCATCAGTCATGACCTCGGCCCGCGTGCTGCACATTGCGCCCGCTCGTAGAGCGAACGACCACCGCGATAACGGCGCACACTGTCATCAATTCCAATGCAGCGGGTAGGAATAACCCGCAGCCGAGAACTGCCGCTGCGCCCGCGAGCAGGGCGTACCGCGTGACGAATGAAGACTGAAAGCGGTCGCGAACGAACCACAGCCCCGCGAAGTAGAGCGCGACCGGAACGGCAACGGCGATGTCACCCGTACGCAATCCGACTTTCGACTTCTGCGATAGAATGTCGATCAGCACACCGAAGCCGGCGCCGGTTGCAGCCCCCGCCGCGAACAGCACGACATGTCCATAGCCCCACACGAACGAACGCCGATGCTCCTGGGTGCCAAGATGATCCTCCCGCTGAAAATACGCCCACCACATGACGAATGCCATCACCGCAGCGCTGATACCCACGTGGAGCAGCGGATTGGTCAATGACAACTGCAGATCGGCCCTGCGCATCGCCGCCGCACTCGCAAGCATGCTTTCACCAAGCACGATAATGTTGAGAAGACCGTAGCGCTCGATGATGTGATGGCGGTGCCAGGGCGTGTTGGCGGCGAGTTCGGCATAAGCCGGCACGGAAAGCTCCAGCGCCATGCCCGCAATGAACGCCAAGGTGAAAGCTGTTGTGCCCGGCGAGCCCCAGAAGAACAAGCCCGACCAGTAGGCCTGCGCGATCACAAGGCCAAAAGCATAGCGCAACGCTGTGGTCCGGCGTTCGGGATCACCAAGTGCCGCAGCGAGCCACAGCATAATCTGCGCAACCCGCATCAAGACGAAGCCGAGCCACAAAAGATAAAACGGCTTTGCTGCAAATAGCGCGGGAACTCCGGCCGCGACGAGCAGCGCGCCGAGAATGATAACCATGGTTAGAAGACGGAACCAGGTACCGCTGCTGTCATACGCCGATGCAAACCAGGTATAGTTCATCCAGGCCCACCAGATCGCGAAGAACGAAAAGGCGAACGCGAGAATCCCTTCGGCCGCATGGGCATCCGAGATCGCATGATGCAGGCCCGCTCCCGCCGAAGCGATCGCAACTACGATCGCCAGATCGAACAGCAGTTCGAGTGGCGTTGAAACGCGGTGGTGCTCCGACCGATCTCGTGGACCGAGGCCGAAAAAGGAAGGAGCAGACGATGACATGTAGCCTCTCTCGAACTCTGACCCATCTCGCCAACGAGAAGGTTCATCGCACGCCACCTCATACGGCGGCGCCCTGCGCTTGGCCCAGCCTACGCGATCCGCTCAATCCCCAATCCATCCGCCATCTTGTCGAGCGCGGCCCGCAGCGACGGCGGTACGGGAATGCCATCCCTTAGCCGCTCCGCCCGCACCGCATACGCCCGATCCCCCGGCAATCGGATCTCGTTCACGCCCGGCAATTTGCCAGAGCCGCGAATGTCCCGCGCCACGCGGTCCACCTGCCTCTTGAACGCGGTCACGTCTCCAAAACGCGAAATCTGCAACGCGAGGACGGCCTGACCCGTATTACTGGCTTTTGCATCTGTCGGCTCGCGGCCAAACTGCCCGCCGTTGAGCGTCGCGCCGATGAGACCGATCATCAGTGACAGCCCATAACCTTTGTAATCGCCGATCGGCAGCAACACGCCATCGTCCACCTTATTGGCGTCGGTGATGGGACGACCCTGCTTGTCGATCACCCAGCCCTCGGGGAGCTTCTCACCCTTGGACTGAGCAACCTGCACCTTGCCGTTGGCCGCGATCGACGTCGCCATATCGAACAGGATCGGTGGCTCCTCGAGGCCAGGCACCGCGAATGCGATCGGGTTCGTGCCAAGCAGACGCTCGAATCCGCCCCACGGCGCCATGAAGTTGTTGGAACCGACCGCCAGATAGATGCCGATCATGTCGTGCGGCAACATCTGCGACGCCCAGATCGAGGCAGCACCTGCGTGGTTCGAACCGCGCACGCCGACCCAGGCCGCGCCTTGGGTCTTTGCTTTCTCGATGGCGACTTCGGTCGCACGCGCCATCACGAGATGACCGAGCGCATTACCGCCATCGATATGAGCGGTGGCGGGCCCCTCCATGTCCACGGTGATCACGCCCTTGGGATCGACCTTCCCGTTTCTCAAACCACCGATGTACTGAACCAGCCGGAAAATCCCGTGGCCGTCCGAACCGTTGAGATCGGATTCGATCAATAGCCGCGCAGCTTTCGCGGCGTCCCCTGCCGACACGCCGGCCTTGGCAAAGGCTCGCGCTGCGAAATCGATGACAACAGGTACGGGCACACGGGATGCGATCATAAGGTGGACTTCCGCTGGCTGAGAGCAGTCGAACGATCACCGACCATACAGTCGGGCCTGAAGCGTGACCAGACCGGGCGACAGACCGGGCGAAGCATCCGGCTGCACCAAGCCCGCACGCTTTCGATGACATCACTGGCTTTGCGAGCATAGACTACACATTGAATGGGAGGCGCCAGGCGCAAACCATTGGCTCGGCCGCGACCATTCGGGCGATCCCCCACATAGCCGTAACCAAGAGGAGGAACGCCATGACCGCCATTCGCAATATGACCTCTGACGAGATCAAGAGCCGGACGGGCCGCTTCTCGGAGCTGACCCCGATGTCCACCGCCAAGTCGCTCGCCGACAAGGGGGTCCCTCTCGCCGCCGTCGATGTCATCTTCGCGCGAAAGCTGATGCCGATCGTGCTCGAGGACACGACCAATCCGTTCGGCAACAACTCCCCGATCTTCGGCGCCGGCGGCATGAGCCTGCATCTGTCGATCTGTCCGCCGGGCCAGGGACCTTGTCTGCACTCGCACAACTCGACGTACGAGACCTTCATCTGCCTGGAGGGCCGCTGGGAATTCTCGGTCGGGAACACGGGCCAGGAGAAGGTCGTTCTGGAGAAATGGGACACGTTCTCATGCCCACCGCGCGTCTATCGCGGCTTCCGCAACATCTGGGATCGCGACAGCGCCATGCTGACTGTCATCAGTGGTCCAGCCGACACCCGCGATGACGTATCGATGCCGCCGATCGTCGCCGAGCAGCTCAAGAAATTCGGCGCCGACAAATTCGAAGCGATCCAGGGCGTGTTCCATTTCGACAACTAGGCCCATCGCCCCTGCCCCGTCGGCTCCGCTTGGCAAACCGTCGGCTGAGCCGATAGGGTGACGGCAATCCTCCCTCCCCTCAATCCTGGACAAAATGATGCCTGATCTCAAGCTGACCCTTGCCTGCGGTGACTACGAGATAACCAGGCCGCTGACGGACGGAACGATCAAGGCCGAGGGCATCGAGTTCATTCCCGACACCCGCTATCAGGCCCGCGATCGCCATTGGGCTATGGCCAAGCACCAAGCCTACGACATCTGCGAGTTCAATGCGCCCGCCTACTTCATGGCCCGCGATCGCGGCTTCGCCTGGACGGCACTTCCCGTCTTCGCGCACCGTCGCTTCCGCCACGGCTTCATCTTCGTCAATCCCAAAAGCGGCATCCGCGAGCCCAAGGACCTCATCGGCAAGCGCGTCGGCGGCACCAACTTCCAACCTGCTGGCAACGTCTTCATGCGCGGCGTGCTGGAGGAGGAGTACGGCGTCCCCCACGATAGCATCACCTGGTTCACCGAACGCGGCGAGGACATCGACTTCGAGCCCCACAAGGGCCTTCGAATTGAACGCATCAAGGAAGGCCAGAACCTCGACGACATGCTGCTGAACGGCGATCTCGATGCACGGCTCGAGCCGGAATACCCCTCGGCATTCCTCGCGGGCGATCCGCGCTGCGTGCAACTGTTCCAAGACCCCAAGCCCGTTGAAACAGACTATTACAAGCGCACGGGCATATTTCCGATCATGCACGTCACCGTCGTCAAGCAGGAGATCGTCGACAAAAATCCGTGGGTCGTCGGCAGCCTGATGACTGCCTTCGAGAAGGCCAAGGACATCGCGATGAAGCGGGTCGCAAACCCGCGCGTGAACCCGCTCGCGTTCTGGGCGCATGCGTGGTTCGAGCAGCAGCGCTTGATGGGCCCCGATCCCTGGAAGTACGGGCTGGGCCCCGAGAACCGCAAGACGCTCGACAAGGCGATCGAATATACCCGCATGCAGGGCCTCATCTCCCGCACCTGGAGCTGCGACGAACTGTTTTCGGTGTGATCTCTCTCCCTCTCCCCGTGAGCTCGGCGAAACGGGGAGAGGGTCGGGAGGAGGAGTGGCCACGCGCACGACGGCACTGAAAATGATGAAACACACCCTGTCCGACCGCCGCGCCGCCGTGCTCGCGCTGATGGCCCGCGAAGGCATCGACCGTCTCGTCGTCTGCGGCAACGGCCACCACATGATCGACCTCGACAACGCGATCTATCACCTCACGGGATATCGCTCTGTCGGACCGGCACTGATCGTCGTCGAAAGCAACGGTCTGACGCGCCTCATCACCTCTCCCGCCGACGAAGTCGACGCGATCGCCGGCCTTGAACTCGACGCCTCCAGCGCTGTCGATGATCTCGCCGCCGCCGCCCGCGACCACGTCGGAACCAAACCACGCACCGCCGTCGTCGGCCTCGACGACATGCCGCGCAGACTTGCACAATCGATCGAGACTGCGATCGGCGACAACGCAAAATCGCTAGATACCGAATTCTCCGCCGCAACCGCCGCCAAGACCGATGACGAGATCGCCGCCGCACGCCGCGCCACCGAGATCGCGGAACAAGGCTATCGCCGCCTGCTCGACATCGCGCGCCCCGGCATGCGCGAATGCGATCTCGCTGTCGACCTCAACTTGTACATGCGCGAACTCGGTGCGAACGACAGCTTCCTGATGCTCAACTGCGGTCCGCGCCAAGACGCCGTGATGCCGTCGAGCGAGCGCCGCATCGAAACCGGCGACCTCCTGCTGTGCGAGTTATCGCCCAGCGTCAAAGGCCAGTTCACACAAATCTGCCGCACAGTTTCCATCGGCCCCGCCGCTACCATCACGGCCGCGAAATATCCGCTGCTCGTCGCCGCGATGAACGATGGCATCGCGCGCGTAAAGCCGGGTGTGCGCCTCGGCGACGTCTGCGCGGCAATCGACGACCATCTTTCCGCGCAAGGCTATGCGCAATACTCGCGCCCACCGTTCATCCGACGGCGCGGCCACGGTCTCGCCAGCGGATCGACCGCCCCCGGCGACGTCTCCGTCGACAACGACACGATCCTCACGCCGGGGATGCTGTTCATGGTGCACCCCAATCAGTTCCTGCCCGAGACCGGCTACATGATGTGCGGCGAACCCGTGCTGGTCACCGATACCGGCCACGAAGTTCCGACCCGCGAACGCGCCGCCCTCGCCAGCACCGAGGACCAACGCCGATGATCCGCCCCACCATCGCGCTCCCAACGGGCCCGTTCGATCTCCACCAGGAGGAAATACCCGCGCACACGTTCGACGCGAGACTGGCAGCCCTGCGACTACGCATGCGCGGAGAGAACCTGAGCCACGCCGTCATCCACGGCAGCGTGTTCGACCACGAAGCGCTGTCCCACTACACCTACTTCACGCCCAAGCTCGGCCCCGCCTACGCGCTCGTCCCCGCCGATGGCCCGCCGCGTTTGCTGTTCTCCGGCGGTCCCGGCATGAAACCGTCTGCTGCCCGCCTCACTTGGATCACGGATGTCGTGGCTTTGCGCGGCATCGAAGGCGACCTGAAACAATGGCTCGAGCAAACCGCCGAGGGACGCCTCGCGAAGGTCGGCCTGATAGAAGGCAGCGCCATGTCGCGCCGCGATTGGCGATCCGTGTTGCGCGCGGCGGACGGTCCAGTCGTCGAATTCGACGGTCTGTTGCCTACGCCTGCAATCACCTCGCCGGCCAACACGACCGGCGCCCGAGAAATCTGCGACCGCCTCGTCAGCACGTTCACAAACTCCTGCAATCTCGGCGATGACATTCGCTCCGCATGCCTCGACATCGAGCGAATGGCATACCGCGAGGGCGCCGAGGACATTCGCGTGCTTGCCGCCCGCCGCCCCGACGGACCACCGACGCGCTTGCCCGACGAGCCGCTCCCGATGACGGGCCGGACACCCATCGAGATGTCGCTGCGCCACAAAGGTGCATGGCACACCATCGCATTCGCCCTCACGCCGAAAGCGTGAGCTTCATCCCTTCAACGCCGTCACCAGCCGCGCGATACCGGGTGTCTGCGCGCCCGCGAACACGCATCGGATCTGCAACGGCGGAAGCCGCTCTTTCAGCCTCAACGCCACCAACGTCCCCTGCGCGATTTCCTCCTGCACGGTGCAGCGCGGCTGGCACGCCAACAACCGCCCGTGCCGTACCGCTTGCTTCGCCGCCGCTGCTTCCTGGATCTCGAGCGCAATGTCGTAGTCCGCGAGGCCGATGGCGCGAACCGCCTTGTCCACCATCCGGAAATAGCGCGACTGACTGAGCCCGGTCACGAAACCGAAGGCCTTCAGATCGGATGCGATCAATCCGGAACGCGCCGCCAGCGGATGATCTGCAGCAGCGACGATATCGAGCGGCTCATGCCCCACCACCACCGAGCCGAGCCCTGCAGGTGCGCCCGATGCAAGCAGTACGCCCGCCTGAACCGCGCCACCCTCGATCAGCGCCAGCACGTCGTCGATCGTCCCGATCCGCGTCACCACGCGCGATTTGGGATAACGGCTGGTCAGCGCGCCCAGCCGCTGCGGGAGGAATGCCAACGACAGATCTCGATGCACAGCGACGACGATCTCGCGCGTCTGGCTGGCCTTCAATCCCGCGAGCACCTGCGCCGTCTCGTCGTTGAGCCTGATCACTTCGACCGCGAGATCGTAGACGGCCCGCCCCGCTTCCGTCAGTTGCGGTCGCGCACCGCGATGCCGTCGCAACAACGCCTGCCCCGCCTGCCGTTCGAGCGCTTTCACGTGCGCCCCGACCGAGGGCTGCGCGATCCCCAGCCGCGACGCGGCGGCGTTGAACCCGCCGAGTTCTACGACGTGACGGAATACCGACAATCGGCGTGGCGTGGCATCGATCATCGGCAAACATATAGCCGAATACCTACACCTTTCAAGCCAACATCCACGTTGATCCCGCCCCCGCGACAGGGCAAGTTCCACCGAACGAAGCTGCACCTGCAGCGCGCCATACGGGAGGCCACGCAGTTGATCGTCGTCGCAATCGACATCGGCGGAACATTCACGGACCTCATCGGGTTCGACACCGCCTCCCGCCGGTTCTGTCAGGCCAAGAGCCTCACCACCCCCCACAACCTCGTCCAGGGCATCGTCGATTGCCTCGACAAGAGCGGACTGTCACCTTCCGGGATAAACGAACTGATCCACGGCTCGACCACAGCGATCAACACGCTGATCGAACGCAAGGGCGCCAAAACCGGCCTCATCGTCACGCGCGGCACGCGCGACGTCTACGCCATCGGCCGCGGCAACCGGCCCGAAGCCTACAACCTGTTCTTCCATCGTCACCGCCCGCTCGTCTCCCGCGCCTTGACCCGCGAAGTGAAGGGACGCCTGCTGCCGTCCGGCCAGGAATTCGAGCCGCTCGACGCAGCGTCGATCGCAGCCGCCATCGACACGTTGAAAGCCGAAGGCGTCGAAGCCGTCGCCGTTTGCCTGCTGCACTCCTACGTCGATCCCGCGCATGAGAAGGCCATCGGCGCCGCCGTGTCGAAGGCGATGCCGGGCGCCTACCTTTCGCTCAGCCACGAGATCCTGCGCGAGTATCGTGAGTACGAGCGCATGTCGACGACAGTGGTCAATGCCTACATCGGCCCCACCGTCGGCGGTTATGTCGCCAACCTCGAATCCAACCTCGCCAAGATCGGCTTCAAGGGCGACCTCTCGATCATGCGATCCAACGGCGGCGTGATGCCGCCCGCCATCGCCATGACCCGCCCCGTCGCGATGATGGAATCCGGACCCGTCGGCGGCATCATCGCGTCGGCCCGATTCGGCCAGAAGCTCGGCCAGACCAACGTGATCTCGTTCGACATGGGCGGCACGACGGCGAAGGCAAGCCTCGTCAAGGACGGCGAACCCACGCTATCGCCCGGCTACTACGTCGGCGGTTACGCCAGCGGCCATCCCGTGATGCTGCCCATGATCGACATCGTCGAGGTCGGCGCGGGCGGCGGCTCCATCGCCTGGATCGACGAGATCGGCGCGCTAAAGGTCGGCCCCACCAGCGCAGGTGCAGCACCCGGCCCGATCTGCTATCGCGGCGGCGGCACCGAACCGACGATCACCGACGCCAACGTCGTGCTCGGCCGCCTCGACCCCGACAACTTCCTCGGCGGCACCATGAAGCTCGATGCAGCCGGCGCACGCGCCGGTGTCGAGCGGGTCGTCGCCAAGCCCCTCGGCATGGACGCGATCGCCGCCGCCAAGGCCATCGTCGATATCGCCGTCTCCAAGATGTCGCTCGCCGTGCGCGAGGTCTCGGTCGAAAAAGGCTACGACCCCCGCGAATTCGCGCTTGTTGCTTCTGGTGGAGCCGGGCCTCTCCATGTCATGGCGATCGCGCGCGAGTTGAACATCCCCACCGTGATCGTGCCGCTGTTCCCCTCGCACTTCTCCGCGCTCGGCATGCTGCTCGCCGACGAGCGCCACGATTTCGTGCGCACCTTCTACAGCGATCTCTCGCGCCTCGACTTCGCCACGCTGCGCGATGTCCACGCCGAGATGGCTGCAGAGGCGAGCGGCAGCCTGCGCCACAACGCCAATGCATCAGTCGAAACCCAACTCGACATCCGCTACGTCGGCCAGGAGTTCACGCTTTCCGTTCCCGTCGACCGCGCGATCCTCCAAGCCGGCGACCGCGTCGCCATCCGCACGGCGTTCGACGCGCTCTACGAGCACCGCTACTCGCACTCATCGCCCGACGAACCCGTCGAGGTCGTCAACATCCGCGTCGCCGCCATCGGCAAGCGCGTGCCACTCGCCTTCCCGCAGGTCGAAGCCGGTGGCTCAACAAAGGCAGCACGCACACGCCCCGTCTACCTCGACGACGTGAAAGTGCCCGTGATCTGCCCCGTTTATGAGCGCGAAAAACTGCCTGCCGGCGCCAGCTTCGAAGGCCCCGCCATCGTGCAGGAACACGGCACCACCACTGTCATGTTCTCTGGTGACAAGTGCCAGGTCGCCCCAACGGGCGAGCTCATCATAACTGTAGGAGCCGCATGATGACCGGTCCACAACTCGATCCCGTCACCCTCGAGGTCATTCGCAACGCGCTGCCCGCCATCGCCAACGAAATGGCCGCCGATCTGCAGCGCACCTCCTACAATATGATGATCTACGAGGTCCGTGACTTCTGCACCGCGCTGCTCGCACCCAACGGCGATCTCATCTCGCAGAACGTCGGCGGCGTATCGCACTTCGTCGCCGACCTCGGCGTGATCGTGCAGGACGGCATGAAGCGTTACGGAGAGAAGGAATTCAAACCGGGCGACGTCGTCATTACCAACCACCAGGCCGTCGCTGGCCAGCACCTGAACAACATCGTCATCTACATGCCGTACTTCTTCCGCGGCGAACTCATCATGTTCGCGATGGTACGCGCGCATTGGATCGACATCGGCGGCATGTCCACCGGCTTCGGCGCAGGCCCCACGGTCGCCGACCCCTGGCAGGAAGGGTTGCAGCTCGACCAGATCAAGATCTACGAGGAAGGCAAGCTCGACGAGAAGATCTACCGGCTGATCAAGGACAACATCCGCTTCCCCGAGTCCTCGCTCGGCGACATGAAATCCCAGATGGCCGCCTGCCGCCTCGCAACGAAACGTCTCGACGAATTGTTCACCAAGTACGGCAAGGAAACCATTCTCGGCGGCATCGCGCGCATCTTCGACGAGACCGAGCGCAAGTGCCGCAACGTCGTCGCCAAGCTGCCGGACGGCGTTTACGAAGCGAGCGGCGCGCTCGACGACGACGGTCTCGTCAAGGACGATCCCGTCAAGGTCCACGCCAAGGTGACCGTCAAGAACGGCCACATGACCATCGATTTGTCTGGCTGCTCGGGTGAGCGCAAGGCCGCCATCAACTCGCGCACGTTGGCCGGCGCCCGCGTCGCCTACAAGGCACTCACAGCCCCGCTCGAACCCGTCAATGAAGGCTCGTTCCGCGCGCTCGACGTGATCATCCCCGAAGGCAACATCATGATGGCGCGCTTTCCCGCCCCGATGTCGGGCTGGAGCGCGATCGTCCCGACCGTGGTCGACGCCATCGTCACCGCGCTGGCACCCGCGATGCCCGACAATGTTCCCGCCGGCCATCACGGTCTGCTGGGCGGCGCCGTCGTCTTCTTCGGCGTGCATCCCGAGACGAAGCGCCGCTTCGTCGTCCAGAGTCTCGAAGGCGGCGGCTGGGGCGGACGCCCGACCGAGGACGGCGAGAGCGCCACCGTCTCCGTCTGCCAGGGCGACGTCCGCAACGGCTCCATCGAAGGCATCGAATTGAAATGCCCGGTGCTCGTCGAAAGCCGCGGCATGCGCACCGACAGCAGCGGCCCCGGCAAGAACCGCGGCGGCCTCGGCCTCGACGTGCGCGTCAGGAACCTCGTCGAAGGCCGCTGGAACTTCGAGCACACCAAGCGCCAGAACTGCCCCCCATGGGGACTGTGGGGCGGCAAGGCCGGAGAGTTCGGCGGCTACCTCATGCGCCTGCCCGGCGAAACCGAGTTCAAGGAAATGCGCGGCGCGCACGTCCAGGTTCCCGTCGGCGCGGAAGCGATCGTGCGCACCGGCGGCGGCGGCGGCTGGGGCGATCCCCTCGAACGCGATCCGGAGAAGGTCGCACACGACGTCCGCGAGGAACTCATTTCCGCAGCCTCCGCCCTCCGCGACTACGGCGTAGTCCTGAAGGCCGACCGCACCGTCGACACCGATGCAACCGCAAGGGAACGTGGCAGAATGAAACCGATATGAAAGCACGGGCCGCACCACCGGCCTGACGCCGTCGCGAACAAGATCGAGAATACGTCGAGGTCCAACGAGACCACCTAGGGAGAGGAACACGTCATGAAGGCGCACACCCCCGCACGTCGCTCACGCCCGGTAGTTGCCAGTCTCGCAGCCCTCCTATCCGTCGCGCTCGCCGCACCGACCATCGCCGTCGCCCAGGACACCCTGCGCGTCGGCAAGGCCGGCCGCGAAGCGTTCTCGTTCGTCCCCGTCGACATCGGCGACCGCCAGGGTTTCTTCAAGAAGCGCAACCTCAAGGTGGAAATCTCCGGCTTCTCCGGCGAGGCGCGCCTCCAGCAAGCCATGGCCGCGGATGGCATCGACATCTCCCTGGCGTCCGGCGTCGGCATGGCCTTCATCGTCAAGGGCTCGCCCGCCAAAGCCGTCGCCGCCTTCGCCGGCCCGCCATTGCTGTTCGCGCTGATCGTACCGAAGGACAGCGCACTGAAGAACGAAGCCGATCTCAACGGAAAGACCGTCGGCGTATCGGGCGTCGGCTCCGTCACCCACTGGCTCGTCAACCAGATAGCGATCCAGCGTGGCTGGGGCCTCGGCGGCATCAAGGTCGTCGGCATCGGCGACAACTCTGCGCGCGTCGCCGCTGTGAAATCGAAGAACCTCGACGGCGGCGTCGTCGACATCGCCTCCGCGCTCAACTACGTGAAATCCGGCGACGGCCGCATCCTCAACCGCTTCGGCCACATCGTGAAAGACTTCCATCTCCACGTGATGTTCGCCACCGACAAGACCATCGCCGCCAAGCCCGAAGCCATCAGGAACTTCATCGCCGGCTGGTTCGAGACGATCGAGTTCATGCGCAAGAACAAGACCGCTACCGTCGAGATCGCGGCCGAGGTGATGGGCACCGACAAGGACCTCGCGGCCGGCATCTACGACGAGCTCATGCCGATGTTCGCCGACAACGGGAAGTTCGACGCAAAAGCGCTCGCCGTCATCTCGAAGTCTTTCGTCGACCTCAAGACGTTGCCAACCGAGCCCGATATGTCCAAGCTCTATACTGAAACGTTGCTTCCGAATTAGGGACAGCCGCACGCATAGAGACGACCAGGGAGGCACCATGCCAGGCACAGTCCGCCATCGACTGACTACTAAACTTGCACTGACGCTGATGCTTATCGCCGGATCGCTCTCCACGGCTCTCGCCCAGGAAAAGATCCGCGTCGGCAAAGCCGTGCCGGAGGCCTTCTCGTTCGTGCCGCTCGACGTCGGCATGGCCCAAGGCTTCTTCAAGAAGCGCGGCCTCGACGTGGAATCGATCGCCTTCGCCGGCGACGCCAAGATGCAGCAGGCCGCCGCTGCCGGCTCCATCGAATTCATGCTCGGCTCCGGCCCCGGCCTCGGCTTTATCGCCAAGGGCTCGCCGGTAAAAGGCGTTGCGGCCATGGCCGGCCCCCCGCTGCTGCTCGCCATCGTTGTCCGCCCCGACGGACCGAAGACGGTCGCCGACCTGAAGGGCAAGAAGATCGGCGTCTCGACAGCAGGATCGCTCACCTACTTCCTCGTCAGCGAAACTTCCCAACGCCAGGGCTGGGGACCGAACGGCATCGACATCAAGCCGATGGGCGCGATGTCTGGCCAACTGGCCGCGATCAAACGTGGCGACCTCGACGGCTCCATCATGGACATCGGCAACGCTTTCAATCTGGAGAAGCTGGGCGAAGGCCGCATCGTCGCCCGCTTCACCGACATGAAGGACTTCATCATCCATGTGATCTTCGCCACCGACAAGCTGATCGCCGAAAAGCCCGCGGTCGTGAAGAGCTTCCTGGAAGGCTGGTTCGAAACGATCGCCTTCATGCGCAAGAACAAAGCCGCCACCGTCAAGATCGCGATGGAGATCACGCAGAAGGACGAGGACATCACCGCGCGCTCCTACGACGAGCTCATGCCGATGTTCTCCGACACCGGCCGCTTCGAAACCAAGGCCCTCGGCGTGCTCGCGAAGTCACTCGTCGAGTTGAAGATCCTCCCCACCGAGCCCGACATGACCAAGCTCGTCAACGAAACTTACCTGCCGAAATAGAGGTGTCAGACCCTCCGGGTCT
>CANJPN010000087.1 GCA_947475855.1 Bradyrhizobiaceae bacterium | reverse complement strand
ATGTCTCGCAGCCGACCGTCGTGGGTATGCGCACCTGCGCGCTCTTGCCCGCAAACGCCTCGGTTAGCGTGATCTCCAGATTGTATCGCAGATCGGCGCCGCGCTCCCGCCCCTGCCGTTGACGCCCGCCGCCGCCGCCGCGGCGCTGCCCCATGAAATCGCCGAACAGATCCTCGAAGATGTCGGACATCGAAGCCGCAAAATCAGGCCCGAAACCACCCCCCGGTCCCCCGCGCCCACTGCCCTGCTCGAATGCAGCATGTCCGTATTGGTCGTAGGCTGCCCGCTTCTGCGGGTCCTTCAAGACCTCATAGGCCTCGCTGATATCGCGGAAACTCTGCTCGGCCGACTTGTCGCCGGGGTTTCGGTCGGGGTGGAATTCCTTGGCTAGCTTGCGAAATGCGGACTTGAGATCTTGCTCATTGGCGTTCCGTTGAACGCCCAGCGTTTCATAATAGTCGCGCTTGGACATATCAGCATCCACTGGAGTTCTTCACCGGCCGCGAAAAGCCGACAGCCGAATCGGGAGCACTTGCCCAACGGCAGTATTCCACAAACGCTACCGCTGGATCCAACATTGTGAATGGCACACCGCTCGAGACACCCGTACCGCCGTAATCCGCCTCTCCATTTGGCGATCGACCGACGGGTGAACTTCCATGGTGACGTCGGGATCGGCGGGACAAGGCAATACTCGCGGTTACTGCTCCCGAAAACTTGCATCGGGCGGACCCACTGGCCCGCCCGATAAAGTGCCTCACGCCTTCTTCTTGTCGTCCTTGACTTCCTCGAAGTCGGCATCGACGACCTTGTCGCCCGAGCCTCCCTTCGCACCTGCGCCAGCACCGGGGCCGGCGCCGCCGATGTCGCTCTCGGCACCGCCTTCCGCCTTTGCCTGAGCACCGTAGATCGCCTCGCCGATCTTCATAGCGGCCTGGCTCAGCGTCTCAGTCGCAGCCTTGATGCGCACGGTGTCGTCGCTCTTGACCGCTTCGCGCGCCGCAGCGATGGCTGCTTCCACGTCCGTCTTGATTGCCGGTGAGACCTTATCGCCGTTCTCCTTCAGCGACTTCTCGGTCGAATGGGCAAGTCCTTCGAGCTGCACGCGGGCCTCGACGGCCTCGCGCTTTTCCTTGTCCTCGCTGGCGTGAGCCTCGGCATCCTTCACCATCTTCTGGATCTCGTCCTCGGACAGACCACCAGAAGCCTGGATGCGGATAGACTGCTCCTTGCCGGTCTGCTTGTCTCGAGCCGACACGTTGACGATGCCGTTGGCATCGATGTCGAACGTCACTTCGATCTGCGGCATGCCGCGCGGCGACGGCGGTATCCCTTCGAGATTGAACAGTCCAAGCGACTTGTTGTCGGCGGCCATTTCGCGCTCGCCCTGTCCAACCTTGATGGTCACCGCTGTCTGACCATCCTCCGCCGTGGAAAACACCTGGCTTTTCTTCGTCGGGATCGTCGTGTTGCGGTCGATCAAGCGCGTAAACACACCGCCGAGCGTCTCGATTCCGAGCGAGAGCGGCGTCACGTCGAGCAACAGGACATCCTTGACGTCGCCGCGCAGGACACCGCCCTGAATTGCAGCGCCGACTGCGACGACCTCGTCCGGATTGACGCCCTTGTGCGGTTCTTTTCCGAACAGCTCCTTGACGATCTGCTGCACCTTGGGCATCCGCGTCATGCCGCCGACCAGCACCACCTCGTCGATGTCGGCAGCCTTGAGGCCTGCATCCTTGATGGCAGACAGACAAGGTCCCTTCGTCTTTTCGATCAGATCATCGACGAGGGTCTCGAGCTTGGCGCGCGTCAACTTCATCGTCAGATGCTTGGGACCCGACTGATCGGCGGTGATGAACGGCAGGTTGACTTCGGTCTGCGCCGCCGACGACAGCTCGATCTTCGCCTTTTCAGCAGCCTCCTTGAGCCGCTGCAGCGCGAGCTTGTCCTTCGTCAGGTCGATACCCGCCTCTTTCTTGAACTCGGAGGCGAAATATTCGACGAGCCGGTTATCGAAGTCCTCACCACCCAGATGCGTGTCGCCGTTGGTCGACTTCACCTCGAAGACGCCATCGCCGATTTCAAGAACGGATATATCGAAGGTACCGCCGCCGAGGTCGTAAACGGCGATCGTCTTAGCGTCCTTCTTCTTGTCCAGACCATAGGCCAGAGCGGCGGCTGTCGGCTCGTTGATGATGCGAAGCACTTCGAGGCCGGCGATGCGTCCGGCGTCCTTCGTCGCTTGGCGCTGAGCGTCGTTGAAATATGCGGGAACCGTGATCACCGCCTGCGTGACCGGGTGCCCCAGATAGGCCTCGGCCGTCTCCTTCATCTTCTGCAGGATGAAGGCGGAAACTTGCGATGGCGAATATTGCTTGCCCTGGGCCTCGACCCATGCGTCGCCGCTCTGCCCCTTGGTGATCTTGTAGGGAACGAGCTTCTTGTCCTTCTCCACGTCCTTGTCGTCGAACCGGCGGCCGATCAGGCGCTTGATCGCGAACAGCGTGTTCGATGGGTTCGTGACCGCCTGGCGCTTCGCCGGCAATCCGACGAGGCGCTCTCCGTCATCCGTGAATGCGACGATCGACGGGGTCGTATTCATGCCTTCGGCGTTGACGATGACCTTCGGTGTCGTGCCTTCCATGACGGCAACGCACGAATTCGTCGTCCCCAGGTCGATTCCGATGACCTTGCTCATCTTGCAGTCCTTTTCTTGTTGTGGCGAACCGCCTGAGACCCGGACAATCCGGCATCTCTCCCCGCATCGAGCCCGGCCATGCCGAGTGTCGGAGACGGAGCGATCCCCTGGCCATTCTGTTAAGTCCTCGCCGTATATAGGCGCGGAAAATTGGCCCTTCAACGCCCTTAGCGCATATGGCCGGTGTAAAATCGACACGGCTCGAGAGTTACGGCGGAGACAGTCGAATGCCACGGGAAGTGCCGCCACCCACGAAGCCAGAAGCCGCAGGAAAGACGGTATTTCCAGAGGGTGTCGACGTGTACCGGGCATATCTGGGCGAAGAACAGCAACGCGCGCTCGTCCAGACTATCGAAGGAATCGTTGCAGTCGCGCCACTCTACAGGCCTGCCATGCCGCGGACAGGTAAGCTGTTCTCAATTTCCATGACCAATTGCGGCCCGCTAGGCTGGGTCTCCGACAAGGCCGGCGGCTACCGCTATCAGCCCCATCATCCCATTACCGTCGCTCCTTGGCCCGCGATGCCAATACAGCTACTCGACCTTTGGGCCGACCTCGCCGCCTACCCCGCGCCGCCCGAGGCCTGCCTGATCAATCACTATTCGATCGGGACACAGCTCGGCAGTCATATCGACGCGGACGAGGAAGATTTCAACGCTCCGGTGATTTCCGTGTCCTTGGGTGACGACGCCGTTTTCCATGTCGGCGGGACCACCCGAAATGCACCCAAGACGAGAATTGTCCTCAGGTCCGGCGACGTTGTCGTCCTGGGCGGGGCATCCCGCAAGGCCTATCACGGATTGGACCGTATCCATCCCCACTCGTCCGATATCGTCCCGCGAGGTGGTCGCTTCAACCTCACGCTACGCCGAGTGACGAAACCTGGGTCATCTCGGTGACCATGGGCTTTGGCCATCCCGGTGATGAGGCGACACTTGGGCCATCGAGGTATCACGCCCGGCCGTCACTCCCAATATGTCCGGTTAGAGAACTTCCAGAACCATTTGAAACGGCGATGAAAACCGATTCACAAAACATTAGCCGCACTCTGCCATGGTCGTGAGTGAACAGAATTTCCCCGCATCACGAGTTGCGTACACACACCATGACCTATGCCGCCCCTCAGTTGACCCAGTTGCGCTATCCGCTCTGGCTCCGAACCGCCAGCGCGGCATTTATCGCCCTGCCCATCGCGACGGCATGGTTCGTCTGGGGCCAGCAGGTCCCCGCCGAGGAATGGCACAATATCGTACCTTACATCGTACTGGGCGCGTGGCTGGCGCTGACCTACCAGGTGTTCCTGGTCGAAGTTTACTACGACGAGCGGGGCATCACGTACGTCTCACCGATGGCGGGCGTCGTCAGGCTCAACTGGTCCGAGATCGTCGCACTCTACTACGTGAAGGGCTTCGACGGTTGCGTCATCGAGGCCGATGACGGCCGCCGCATCTGGTTCCAGCTCTGGCGCACCGGCATGGCTGAATTCGCCGATACCATCCACACCCGCCTGCCCCGGCATGCCCGCGGCGGCTGAGCCGCCCGACAGGCGACCTTTATTCCGAGATAGAAAGACCCGCCGCCTCAATTGGAGAGCCGCGGGTCTTTTGTTGGCGGCACGACCTTATGCCAGAGCCTTCAAAGCGGACTTGCCCGCGTAGTGGGCCACGTCGCCAAGTTCTTCCTCGATTCGGATGAGCTGGTTGTACTTGGCCAAGCGATCCGAACGGCACAGCGAACCCGTCTTGATCTGTCCGCAGTTCGTCGCGACCGCGAGGTCGGCGATGGTCGCGTCCTCGGTCTCCCCGGAACGGTGCGACATCACCGCAGTGTAGCCCGCACGCTGGGCCATGTTGACGGCGTCCAGCGTCTCCGACAGCGAACCGATCTGGTTGACCTTCACCAGGATCGAATTGGCGGTCGCGGTCGAAATCCCACGCGCCAGGCGCTCCGTATTCGTCACGAACAGATCGTCGCCGACGAGCTGGCAGCGATTGCCGATTTCGACCGTCAGCGCCTTCCAGCCGTCCCAGTCGTCCTCGGCCATGCCATCTTCGATGGACACGATCGGATAGCGCTTCACGAGATCCGCGAGATACTTCGCCATCCCAGCGGAATCGAGCGTCTTGCCCTCGCCTTCCATCTTGTATTTGCCGTCGTGGAAGAACTCGGTCGACGCGCAATCTAGTGCCAGCATCACGTCGACGCCCGGCTTGAGGCCGGCGGCTTCGATCGACTTCATGATGAAGCCCAGCGCGTCGTCGGCACTCTTCAGGTTCGGCGCGAAGCCGCCTTCGTCGCCGACGTTGGTGTTGAGTCCGGCATCGTGCAGCTTCTTGCGCAGTGTATGGAAGATCTCCGCACCCTGCCGGATCGCGTCCGCACACGTCGGCGCGGACACCGGCATGATCATGAATTCCTGGATGTCGATGGGGTTATCGGCATGCTTGCCGCCGTTGACGATGTTCATCATCGGCACCGGCATCACGTGCGCCGACGCGCCGCCGACATAACGATAGAGGGGCAACCCCGAAGCGATCGCCGCGGCTTGAGCGGTAGCCAGAGACACTCCGAGAATAGCGTTGGCGCCGAGGCGGGCCTTGTTCTTTGTTCCGTCCAGTGCGATCAGCGCCTGATCGATCCTCCGCTGATCCTCGGCTTCCATACCGGCCAGCGCATCGAGGATCTCGCCGTTAACCGCCTCGACCGCTTTCAGCACGCCCTTTCCGAGATACCGGCTCTTGTCGCCATCGCGAAGTTCCACCGCCTCGTGGGCACCGGTGGAGGCACCCGACGGAACAGCAGCCCGGCCTTGGCTGCCATCTTCCAGCACCACGTCGACTTCGACGGTCGGATTGCCGCGGCTGTCGAGAATCTCGCGGCCGATGATATCGGTAATGGCAGTCATGGGTGCCTCGTCATGGATTGGCGCATGGATCGGTCGCGTTCTAGCGCGTTTCATCGAACGCGCAACGGGGGGAACGCCGGGATCGCTAACCAATACGGTGAAAGACCCCGGTGTCATCGCCCGGGAGACGACCAGACACCGCCCCGACACACCCACACGGCACGCCCGTATTGGCCTGCCCTCTGAATTCTGCTTTGCTTCAACCACCGCTCCGAACGTGGCCGTCCCATGAAAATTCTCCTGATTCACCAAAATTTCCCGGGCCAGTTCCCCCATCTGGCGACATCCCTCGCCAAACGCGGCCACGATGTCCTCGCGCTTACCGACCGCGACAACAACAAGCAGACGACCACCCGAACCGCCCGCTACGTCTTCGAAAAGCCCGTACTCGATCCGAAGACCCCCGTCCTCGCCCGGACCTTCGCTGAAAACGCCGCCCGTGGCGAAGCCGTGGCCCGCGCCTGCATCGCGCTGCGGGACAAGCACTCCTTGAAACCGGACGTCGTCTTCGGCCACATCGGCTGGGGCGAAACGCAGTTCCTGAGAGAGGTCTGGCCCGACGCCCGCCATCTCCTTTACGCCGAACTGTTCTACCGCACGCGCGGCCTCGACACCGGTTTCGACCCCGAATTCCAGAAATCCGACGACTGGCAACGCATCCGCACCACGGCCCGCCAAGCCCATCTGCTGCTCGCCATGAACGGCGCCGACGCGGCCTTGGCGCCGACGCGATGGCAGGCGGATTCCTTCCCCGCCGATCTGCGCTCGAAGATCACGGTCGTACACGACGGCATCGACACCACCGTCGTCAAACCTAACCCAACCGCGACCGTCGCGCTCCCCGGCACCAGCCTGAGCCTCAAAGCCGGCGACGAAATCCTGACCTTCGTCAACCGCAACCTCGAACCCTATCGCGGCTACCACACCTTCATGCGGGCGCTGCCGGCCGTCCTCTCCGCGCGGACCAATGCCCATGTCGTCATCGTCGGCGGCGACGACGTCAGCTACGGAACGAAGCCGCCAGGGGACACGAACTGGAAGACCATGTTCCTCGACGAGGTGAAAGACCGGCTCGATCTGTCCCGCATCCATTTCGTCGGCAAGGTCCCTTATCCGATGTTCCTCGATCTGATGCGGGTCACCCGTGTGCACGCCTACCTCACGTATCCCTTCGTGCTGTCATGGTCGATGCTCGAAGCCATGAGCGCCGGCGCACTGGTCATCGGCTCGCGCACGCCACCCGTCGAAGAATTGATCCAGGACGGCGTCAATGGTCGCCTCGTCGACTTCTTCGACGTCCCCGCATGGTCTGCGGCTCTCACCGAGGCCCTCGGCGAACCGCGCCGCTTCATGTCCCTCCGGGAGGCAGCACGTCGGACCATCGTCGAGCGCTATGATCTCAAGACCAAGTGCCTTCCGGCGATGTTGGCCTTCGTCGAGGGCGCGCAGAGCACACACGCATGACCACGCGCGCCCCTCAAGCCAACGCACTCGTCCTGTTCTCGGGCGGCCAGGATTCTACCGTTTGCCTCGCTTGGGCACTGGAACGGTTTGCTCGCGTCGAGACCGTAGGCTTCGACTATGGCCAGCGTCACGCGATCGAACTTGCAGCGCGCCCGCGGATCATTGCCTCACTGCGCTCGGCCTTCCCTCAATGGTCAGAACGCCTCGGCGATGACCACTTGCTGGACATCCGATCTTTTGGCGCCATCGGCCAAACCGCGATGACTTCGCAATCCCAGATCGAGATGAATGCGGCCGGGCTCCCCAACACATTCGTACCGGGTCGTAATCTCGCATTCTTCGTCTATGCGGCCGCTATCGCCTACCGCCGCGGCATCGGCACGCTCGTCGGCGGCATGTGCGAGACGGATTATTCAGGTTATCCCGACTGCCGCAACGACACCCTGCAGACACTTGCCCGCGCGATCGCTCTGGGCACCGAGACGGGAACCGAAATCGTCACCCCGCTGATGTATGTCGACAAGTCTGGGACGTGGGCGATGGCGCACGAACTCGGCGGCGATCCGCTGGTCGAACTGATCGTCGAGGAAACCCACACCTGTTACGTAGGCGACCGCACGAACCGGCATTCCTGGGGATACGGTTGCAATGCCTGCCCAGCCTGCGATCTCCGGCGGTCGGGCTGGCAGCAGTGGACCCGCCCCGATCGAGGCTCCTGATTTCAGTCTCCGATGCCGCCGCGAACGTGCTGCTGGCACTGCAGCCCCAGCCGGAACTCGCCCACCGCCAAGAGACGTCCGCAGGTCAATTGTCGAGCTGGCGAAGTCGCGGCACCTGAAGTCCCGTGCCGCACCAGATAGAGCGCGGGACCACTGCTGACGGCAACCAGGTAAGCCCGATCGGCATCACGCCCCGCGTGAGCCGTTCCGATAAGTTCCAGCGACAGCAGCCCCACCAAGCCGGCGAAGGTCATCGCGACGCCCGCAACCGCAATATGGTTCATGGTAACAGCTCCATCCGAATTCCAGGGATGGTTACGGACCATACTGATTCGTTCGCTCTTCAGGGCAACAATTCGAACGCACCAGCGCCGAATTCCGCTTATCCACCGAAATGAACCGGCCACACCTCACGCCAGACCAAATGGGATTTTAGTCAACTCGGATCTTGCCCGCCGAGATGATCGGCTCCCACAGATCGCGTTCCGCTTTCAATACCCCGCGGAACTCCGTGGTCGTGCTGCCGACCGGAACCATGAACGCCGGCCGCAACCGATCCTCTGCCTGCTGTGTCGATAGCACCGCGCGCGTTTCCGCCAGGATCCGGTCGAGTACCGCCTGCGGCGTCCCTGCCGGCGCGATCAACCCAACCCACGCATCCGCTGCCACGCCAGCTATTCCGCTTTCCGCCATCGTCGGAAGATCGGGCAAAAGCTTGGAGCGCTGCGCTGTGGTAACCGCCAGCATGCGCACCTTGCCCTCGCGACCTTGCGCCACGACAGCCCCCGCCGGGAGAATCGACATCTGCACGTCGCCTCGAATGAGCGCCGTCATCGCAGCCGGAGATCCTGGAAACACGACATGCACCGCGCGCGTCCCCGACCGCGCCAGCAGCGCTTCCATCGACAGATGAGACAGCGAACCTTTGCCGATCGACCCGAAGTTGTATTTGCCAGGGTCCTTCTTCAGCGCCTCCACGAGCCCCTGAACGGAGGCAACGCCGATATCGGGCGTGACAGCGAGGATGCTCGGCTGGGAAGCGACGATCGAAATTGGAGCGATATCTTTCACCGGATCGTACGGCACCGTGCTCATGATCAGGGGATTGATGACCAGTGGCCCGACGATGCTGACACCCAGGGTGTGGCCGTCCTGAGCAGATTTCGCCACCGCGGCGGTTGCCGTGTTCCCACTGGCTCCCGGGCGGTTCTCGATCACAAACGATTTGCCGAGTTTGACTTGGAGGCCATCGCCCAATACGCGGGCGATGAGATCAGGAGTCGAGCCGGCTGCGAACGGCACGAGGATCGTGACGTTGCGCTCGGGCCATCCTTGCGCTGCAACGGGTGCGACACCCATGACTACCGAGACCGCGCACCACATCAATTTGGTGATCACGCTCCACCTCCCCGATCGCTCGAACCACCGTTTGCAGTGTTCGCATGACCGCCTTAGCACGAGGGAAACCTCAGGGCGAGCAAGCGCGGCGAACAGGCGCCTCAGACCTTTCCCTACGGTCCCTTTGCCAGGGGATGATGGTTCAGCACGAGTTGCTTCAATCGCTCCTCGAGGACGTGCGTATAGATCTCGGTGGTTGAAATGTCGGCGTGCCCCAAAAGCTGCTGAACCGCTCTGAGATCCGCCCCCCGATCGAGCAGATGACTGGCAAATGCATGCCGCAGAACATGCGGACTGACGCGTTCGGGATCTATCCCAGCCTCGGTGGCCAGTTCCTTCAATTCTTGCGCCAGCCGCTGACGCGTGAAATGCCCTCCCTCCCCGCGCGAAGGAAACAGCCATTTCGTCTTGAGCATTGGCGATACGCCATCCTCGGGGTCTTCGCCCAGCGCCAAATACCGGTCGAGCGCCATCCGCGCGCTGGTGTTCAACGGCACCAGCCGCTCACGCCCACCCTTGCCGACGATCGTCAGAACCCGCGCATCGCCCTTGAGGACGTTGCGCGGCAAGCCGACGAGTTCGCTGACGCGCATGCCCGTCGCATAGAGCATCTCCACGAGACAATGGAGCCGAAGGGCTCTCGCTCGCTCCCGTCCCGCCAGCCCGATCGCACGGTTCCCCGCGCGCTCGATCAATTTGTCGACCTCCGCTACGGATAGGGTCTTTGGCAGGCTGCGGCTGAGCTTCGGCCCCGTCAGACGCGCCGCGGGATCCTCGGCCACCACGCCTTCCGCAACCAGGAATTTGTAGAGTTGACGTACCGCCGACAACTTCCGGGCACGCGATGCCGGTGCGAGGCCGTCCTCGGCGAGCGACCGGGCATAGTCCGTAATCTCCCGCGTTGTCGCCTCGCGAATTTCCGCGCCGTCCTCGTCGAGATACCCCGCAAAATGTTCGAGATCACGACGATAGGCGTCGATTGTATTCCCGGCCGCGCCGCGCTCGGCCGTCAGCATTTCGAGATAGGATGCGATCTCGCCAGCCACGTATTGTCTCCGTCCGGGCCTTCAGTTGCTCAACGAGCGCGGCCATAACGCAAACAACGCTTCCCCTGCGATCTGGCGTGCCTCGGCTTCGAGGCCAGCCCGCTTCAGCGCCCTGATCGTATCGCCCAACGCGATCATGTGGGCGCCCTCCGGGCCGCCTGGTCCGACAGCACGAAACACCAGCCCGACAACCCTGATGTGTTCCTTACGCTTCGCCGCGTCCTGCAGGTCCGATAGGATCCCCGTCGCCGGTAGATGCCCCGTCGTTGGCTGTGGCGCCCGGCTCGCCGCCTCCCACAACCGCACCGGCACGTCGTAGTCGAGTGCATCGAGCGCCGTTGCCAAACGATGCAAGGCGTCGGATGAGAAACGGCCTCGCAGCGCGACGTCTTCCACGAAACCGAGGCTGTGCCCCTTACGACTGACTTGGCCGACGTCAGCGATATCGATCAACGCCATCCAGTGCGCGAGCGACATGGCAGCCCGGTCACCCGTTACGCCCGGCTGGGTTCCGAACTGCGCCCAACGCCGCGCGTCGTCAAACCTGCCGGCAGCAAACAGGACTTCGACTGCCGTCTCTGCGAACCAGCCGACTTCGGGCACCGGCTTGATCTCTTCGACGATCCGCGCAAAAGCCGCGGCGACCGGCACGAAAAGCCCTGCCCGGCGCGCGTCATCCAATGCCGCCCGCACGAGACGTGTCCGTTTGCTCGGGGTGCGTTCGCCTTCGGCGGCTTTGAACAGCAGCGCTCGCCGTGCCCACGCGTCGATCCGTACCGTTAGCGCCTGCGCGAGATCGCCCGCCGGAAAACTCATCTGCCGGTAAGCTTCGGCTAGTCCGGTTGAGTCCAGCGCGTAGTTCCTGGCAGCCGCCTCCGCCGCTGCGATCCGCACACGCGAACTCGCAACAGTGCTCAGTGCGGCAGCGACCAAAGCTGCGGGCTCGAACCGATCCGGCAGCAGCACAATCCCTTCGAATTTCCCGGCGACTTCTGCAAGACGCCATTCGATAACAGCTATACGGGTAGACGAAGCGAGGGCAGGTGCCTCTCCGGCCGCAACAGCATCGAGAGCAGCGATGGTCCCGGCTGTGACGCCGCCCAGTTCTCTGCCAAGCGAAGCAGCCAATCCGGCAGCGGCGGGATTGCCCGCAGCAGCTCCGCAATATCCCTGGACTACAATGCCTTCCGCCCGGATCGATGCGGGCAATTCGCCCCCCGCTTGCATTAGAGTTGCAGCACCCGAGCAAGCCCGCCCTCTGTCTCCTACCGCGAGTGCGAGGCGCGTGCGCAAAGCCGCGAATGCTGCTGCAGCCGCCGTCGGGGGTGGCCCGCCGGTTTCACCAGCGCCAGCCAAGACTGCATTTGCCGCCTGCACCAGACCAGCGCGATAGAGCAACGCGCTGCGCTGCCCGAGGGCCTCGGCCGACTCCGGTTCCTGTATCCCGCGCGGACCCACGACGCGAGTAAGAAGCTCCGTCAGCGCCTGCGACCGCGTTGGCACAACGACATCCGTCGATAGCTTCGTCAGTGCCGCTATGCGAGCGGCTTCGATAGGATTCGATGCATCGGCGGTGGGGAGCCTCGCCGCGGGTGGAGGAGAAATCCCGGCCCGAACAACAGTGCGGTCGCTGCTGTGCTCCTTGCCAGCAGAACCTTCATTGGGACCGGCCGGCACCGAATCGATTGCTGCCGCCGTCCCCACGACCGGGCCACTCTCGGCGGGGGCAGGCAACGGCGCTAGATCCGTCCGCTCGACTGCTTCTCGAGGTGGCCGAGCGCCGGACGCCTCCTCGCTTGCGCGTCCGGCTAGTCCAACACCGTCGGCGTCAAAACCTGCGCTCCGCGCCTCGAGCGGCGCCGCCCGCGCGTCAGGTGCTTTCGATGGGCGTCGTGGACCGACACCGGGTATCGTTTGTTCTTTGAATGGGTTCCAGCTCTCCTGAGCAAACGCCCCACTGCCGAAACTTGTCGCCAGAAAGCATGCCAGTGCACAGCCACCAGCCCGCAACAGGTCGTGAAAGGGCGACGGCGGCAAGGGAAAGGTCATTGTTTCCTGATCTTAAGAGTGCCGATGGGCTCGACAACTTCTCTCGGTGAGGGTTCGAACCGGGTCGCGAGCACGAACAGCGCCCAATAGCCGATCCCGGCCAGCGTCCCGCCAATCACTAGGAACCGCAAAATCGTCGGCATGGTTCACAAACCTGTTTCATTTTGGCTCCTCCGTGACGGACCAATCTGTCGTCACTATGGCCCACACACAGGGGCGAACAAAAATCCTTGAATCGCCCAACCCAAGATCAGAAAAGTGTCCGCCGCTTGTTCTGGTTCGGTGAAATGATAGAACCGCCCCAGCGGGGAACACGGACGCGTCCCTCACCGTATTTAGTTTATCACAGAACTCGATTCGCCCGACCTCTCGCTCATGCAGGACAACTCCAGCCTCGCCCGCCGCGTGCGCCTCGCGCTCGCCGACCGTTCCATCGTGATGGTCGGCATGATGGGCTGTGGAAAATCCGCTATCGGCAAGCGCCTCTCCAACATCCTCGAACTTCGCTTCGTCGATGCCGACGACGAGATCGAGAAAGCAGCGGGCATGTCGATCAACGACATCTTCGCCCAATTTGGCGAGGGGCACTTCCGCGACGGCGAGCGCCGTGTCATTGCCCGGCTGCTGGCTTCGGGCCCGCAGGTCCTGTCGACCGGGGGCGGCGCATTCATGAGCGAAGAGACGCGCCACCTCGTCAAGGAGCGGGGTATTTCCGTTTGGCTCCGGGCGGAGTTACCGATCCTCATGCGGCGTGTCATGCGCCGCGACAACCGTCCGCTGCTCAAGACCCCCAATCCGGAAGGCCGGATGCGCGAGCTGCTCGAAATCCGCAACCCCATCTATGCCCTTGCCGACATCTCAGTCGAGAGTCGCGAAGTAGCTCATGACATCATCGTCGGGGAAATCCTGACCAATCTTGCCCAAGGGCCGCTTCACCTGCCCGATCCTGCCTCTGCCTCCGAACTCCCCCCGAAACGCCCCGCGACCTGAGACGCTTGAACGCAGCCCCGCATCAGCCGAGACACGAAACCCATCATGCCAGCCAGCTCGACCGAGCCGTCCACAAAAGTTGCTTCCCGGCAGGTGCATGTCGCCTTGGGGGAGCGTGCCTACGACGTATTCATCGGGCCGGGTCTCGCGGCAAATGCCGGCGTGCAGATAAAATCGGCGACCGGAGCCAACCGCTGCTGCATCGTCACCGACGGTAACATCGAGGCCAGCGGCCATCTTCGGCGCCTCAGTGACAGCATCGTCGCTGAAATGAGCATTCTCGGCCACATCGTCATGGAGCCCGGGGAGGCCACGAAGTGCTTCACCGAGCTGCACCTCCTTTCGGAAGGCATGCTCAAGCTCGGCGTCGAGCGGCGCGATGTCGTCATCGCACTGGGCGGCGGTGTTATCGGCGATCTCACTGGATTTGCGGCGAGCATTCTGCGGCGCGGCGTTCGGTTCGTGCAGATTCCGACATCGCTGTTGGCCCAAGTCGACAGCTCCGTCGGCGGCAAGACCGGCATCAATACGGCACAAGGCAAGAACCTGATTGGCGCGTTCCACCAGCCAAGTCTCGTCATTGCCGATACCGACACCCTGTCATCGTTGCCCGACCGCCAGCTTCGTGCTGGTTATGCCGAAATCGCCAAACACGCCGTGCTTGGAGATACCGTCTATTTCGACTGGCTCGAGCGTAATGTCGGGGCCGTACTAGCGCGCGAACCCGGCGCCCTCGTGCATGCCGTCGCCCGCAGCGTCGAGATGAAGGCCGAAATCGTCGCTCGCGACGAAACCGAGCAGGGCGATCGCATGTTGCTCAATCTGGGTCACACATTCGGCCACGCATTCGAGGCATGGGCGGGCTTTTCCGACAAACTGCTTCATGGCGAAGCCGTGGCGCTGGGCACAGCCATAGCCGCCCGCTTCTCCGCAACCCTTGGTCTATGCCCCCCGCAAGCAGCTACCCGCGTCGTCGCACATTTCAAGGCCGCGGGGCTTCCGACCCGCGTCGCCCATATCGCCAGCAACACGGCTCCGACGGTGGAGGAACTGCTGAACCTCATGGATCAGGACAAAAAGGTTCAGGCCGGCCGCATGACTTTCATTCTGTTGCGCGAAATCGGCCGCGCGTTCATCTCCCGCGATGTCGAACGCGACCAGGTCCGCCAGTGCCTGGAAGCCGAAATCGCCGGCACGGCCTGAAAACGGACGGACCGCGACCGCAAACCGGCACTTTACGCAAGGTCGCGTTGCCCTTATCGATCGCAAGATATGCGGACGTGGTGGAATCGGTAGACACAAGGGACTTAAAATCCCTCGATGGCAACGTCGTGCGGGTTCAAGTCCCGCCGTCCGCACCAGCCCGGAGGGCATTGGCGGTCCACGCTCATTTGAGGTTTCGAGCGAGAGCAGCGGCCATCGCGTCCGGTGAGGTCGTGTGCGTGAAGTGAGTGATGAACTTTCCGTCCGGCCCCATCAGATAAACGATCGACGAGTGATCGATCGTGTAACCCGCCGCCGATTTTTCGTCCTTCGTCTTCTTGTAATAGACGCGATAGGCGCGAGTGACCGACGTGATCTCCTCTGCCGATCCCGTCAGACCCACTAGCCGGGGATGAAAGCTGGAGACGTGGAGTTCCAAAATCTCGGGTGTATCGCGCTCGTGATCGACACTGATGAACAACGGAACAACTCGATCGGCCTTGGCGCCGAGCTTGTCGAGTGCAGACGCGGTCACTTGAAGCGCCGTCGGACACACATCCGGGCAAAACCTGAAGCCGAAGAAGATCAGCATGTACTTGCCGCGCCACTCCTGTTCCGTGACGCGCCGCCCCTTGTGATCGGTCAACGTGAACGGTCCACCAACCGTAGCCTCGCCGATCGATCGGACGCCGCCCTGCGGGAGGATGCGGTTCAGTGCACCGGGCACCAGCAACAGACCCAGGCACCCGCCGAGCAGCAGCCCCCCAGCGATCAGCAAGGGCAGTTTCATTCGCAT
>CANJPN010000086.1 GCA_947475855.1 Bradyrhizobiaceae bacterium | reverse complement strand
GCCTCGACCAGCGCCTCGCGTTGAACCTCGCTGAGGTCGCCCAACCGCTCGACAAGTGCCCGGAAATCCTGCGCTTTCATCGTGTCCATCCTGCCGCCAAATCACTGGTCAGCAAGGTCGCACAACATTCTGGCGGAACAGAGCCATCTGCGATGCCAAAAAGAATATTTATCGAGAAATGATCGCCATTATCAGGTCATTCGTCAAGCTGCGCCTCGCACGATCGTCGGCGCCAGCGTGAGGCGCTCGCGACGAGTCATCAATCGGAAATCGCGCAGCGTAGAGCTTCCTACTTTTTCCCCGTGCGATCCCGTCCAGCCAGCGTCCTCAGCCGCAGCGCGTTCAGGCGAATGAACCCGGCAGCGTCCTTCTGGTCATAGGCGCCGCGATCGTCCTCGAAGGTTACGAGCGTGGTGGAATAGAGCGACTTCGCGCTCTCGCGGCCCGTCACGATGACGTTGCCCTTGTAGAGTTCGAGCGTCACCTCGCCCTCCACGTGCTCCTGGCTCTGGTCGATGAGCGCCTGCAGCATCCGCCGCTCCGGGCTCTCCCAGAACCCGTAGTAGATCAGCTCCGCATATCGCGGCATCAAGTCGTCCTTGAGGTGCGCAGCGCCGCGGTCGAGCGTGATGCTCTCGATCGCGCGGTGCGCGGTCAGCATGATCGTGCCGCCCGGCGTCTCGTATACGCCCCGCGACTTCATGCCGACGAACCGGTTTTCGACGAGATCGAGACGGCCGATGCCGTTCGCCTTTCCGAGTTCATTGAGTTTGGTGAGGATCGTCGCCGGCGACATCTTCACGCCGTCGATGGAGACCGGATCTCCTTTTGCATATCCGATCTTGATCGTGGTCACCTTGTCGGGCGCATCCATCGGCGAGATCGTGCGCTGGTACACGATTTCCGGCGGCTTCACGGCCGGATCTTCGAGTACCTTGCCCTCGGATGACGAGTGCAGCAAGTTCGCATCGACGGAGAACGGCGCTTCGCCGCGCTTGTCCTTGGCGATCGGGATCTGATGCTTCTCCGCGAATTCGATGAGGTCCTCGCGGCTTTTGAATGCCCACTCGCGCCACGGCGCGATGATCTTGATCGACGGCTCGAGCGCGTAATACGTGAGCTCGAACCGGACCTGATCGTTGCCCTTGCCGGTAGCCCCATGGCAGACCGCATCAGCACCGGTTTTGCGCGCGATTTCGATCTGCCGCTTGCCGATCAGCGGCCGGGCGATCGACGTTCCCAGCAGATAGACGCCCTCATAGACCGCGTTGGCGCGGAACATCGGGAACACATAATCGCGAACGAACTCTTCACGCAGGTCCTCGATGAAGATGTTCTCTTGCTTGATGCCGAGAAGCTCGGCTTTCTTACGCGCCGGTCCCAGCTCCTCACCCTGGCCGAGATCTGCAGTGAAGGTCACGACCTCGCAGCCGTACGTTTCCTGCAGCCATTTCAGGATGATCGACGTATCGAGGCCGCCGGAATAGGCGAGCACGACCTTCTTCGGTCCAGTGCCGCCGCTCTTTGTTGCTGTCTTCGTCGCCATCTCAATGCCACCTTCGTGCGCCGATATATTTGTCTGGCGCGCACTATAGGCATGGCGCATAGCCCGGCAAGTGCACTGCGGAGCGGGCGGCTGCGACATCCGACCGTGGCATCGCAAGCAGTGGCGAGGAGCCGTCAACGAATGCAACGGCTCGCGCGGCCCAACGTTCTCCTTCCAGGTGCCTCCGGTGGCTCCCTGTGTAATGTCCCTCGACCGCGCACAGGAGTTTCAACAGGCATTTGTCTCTTATGAACATTTATTCAGCGGCGGGCCATTCTTTTTGCTCGACTCACTGACATTGTAGGAACCGGCATCTAACCTCGGGAGACCTGCCGTGATCCACTTTTCCAAGCTGACGCTGGGCGCATGCGCTGCAGCCGCGCTAATCTTTACTGCCATCACTGCTCAGGCTCAGCTTGCGCCACCAGCGCCGAAAGCGACCCCTGCAGCACCGGCTGCGCCAGCAGCACCTGCCGTCAAGGCGCCAGCGGCAGCACCTGCCGCAACTGCGACGCCGGCGAAGAAAGCCGAGAAGGCCGCGGCAACGTCAGCCTGCAACGCTATCCAGGACGAGAAAGGCTGCGCCGCCAAGGCGACGGAGTGCCGATGGATCGCAGCAGTCAAGCGTAAGGACGGCAAGGAAGTGGCAGCGTACTGCCGCAACCTACCCAAGTCGGTGAAGGCAGCGCCGAAGACTGCCCCGGCCGCTACCACCACGGCAGCCCCTGCAGTCAAGGCCGCGCCGGCAGCGCCCGCCGCTCCCGCAGCCAAGGCTCCGCCAGCCGCGACCAAGTAGCCGCGATCAAGTACTCGTCGCCACATCGCTGATCGAACTGAAGCGGCATCCCTTTGGGATGCCGCTTTTGTCAACACCTGCTCCAGGCAAGGCTCAGGAAAAGCGCGGCGGCCATCCAAACATCATGAACGGTAGCGGCCAGGCAGGAGCACTCGTTTCCTTCGATGCGGCCCGACGGGGTGGCTGCGACGAGCGCGGCCGATCGTGTAGGATCTGCGAAGACGCGTGACCGCCCGAAGTGCGATAGGCGGCGTAGGCGGTTTCGAAATCAACCACGTTGGTCGGCGCGTGCTGCTCCACGCTGCTGCCGGCTCGGTAAATCGGCATCATGTTGGCCCATGCTGTCATCGGTGACATCCACACCAAGCTCTGCCAATCCGGAATTGTGCTTCCAAACGGCGCCGCGAACGGTGTCGCGAAAGACGAAGCCAGGGGATTGCCCAACGCTGTACCTGCCGCCATCGCCGGCCGCATCCAGTCGCTGACATGATCGACGGGATGCCCAGGCGTCATCCAGAACAGCGGATCGAACGGCGACCGATAAGGCGCTCGGTACCAGGATTTGCCGGTCGATGAGTTCGACGGCGAAGTCGTTGCACCGCGAATCTCGGCTGCCCGTGCCTCGTACGAAGTTCGCGCGACCTCGCGGCGCTCCGAACCGCTCCGAGGCTGGCTGCGACCGGTGTCGACCACGGCGGTCGAGGCCGTCGTGGTCGCCTGGAAGAGCTCCATGGTGGCAGCTACTACGGCCAAATTGGCCTTGGCCCAGAACTCGAAAGGATTGGTAGCTTCGAAAGCCGTCTGCATGACTGAGCGCTCACCACGTTATTGCGGAGTGCTGCATCATACGCCGGATGTTGCAATGCAGCAATAATTCTTGCGCTGCACATAAGCAGTCGGCGAACGGCCTCCGCTGTCAGGGAACGGAGCCGGCGCTGAAGCGCGGGGCGCTCAGTGGTCCGTGCAACTCCAGAACCCGTTGCGGGGTCGCGAGTGCCGCGTCGGGGCCGCTTCCTGGAGAAGTCTGGCTCAGCCGTAGATCGACCCGATCCGACATCAGGTTGACGACGCCGACCGCCGTCCAAACGCCGTCGCTCGATTTGGTCTCGGCCACCTCGGTGAGGATGGTCCCGTCCCTGAGGACGAGCCGCAAGTCGAGGTTGTCATAGTCGGTGGGTCCTCGCAGTACGTTCCCCCAGCCCGTCGCCGCGATGGTTTTCACCGAATCGGACATGCCCCGCAGGTCGAATCCGATCTTGCCCGGCGATTGCGCGCGTACCGCTATCTTGCCGGCCATGCCACCAATCAGGTCGTTCATGGTCGTTCCGGAGCCGAACAGGTCTGCCACCACGCCGGCTTTGCCGGTCAGGAACTGGCCTCCAGCTAGCGATCCGCTCAGCATCGATAGATCGATCTGGTCGAGCTTCCCCCGCACCGTCACCTTCGGCACGAAGCCGGTGAAATCGGCCGAGATTTGACCTCCACCTTCACCGCCATTGAACTTGACGTCGGCAATGTCGGCCAGCAGGCGTCCATCTTTGAGCGCAATCGTTGTTGCCAACCGGCCAAGTTCGAACGACCCGAATTGAACGCGGTCCGCCGAGATTCGCAGGTCTGCGTCGAGATGCATGCCCAGCGGAACGGTCAGCGCCCCCGCTGCGAGCGACGACCAGCTGAAGCCGTCGGTTGGGATCTGCTGGGAATTGGAGAGATATGGCCGTGCATCGAGCGTTTTGTAGGCGAGTGTGGCGGTGATCACCGGCCGTGGCTGTCTGAGCCGCAGTCCGAGCACGCCGCTACCCTCGTTGCCGTCCATCCGCACGGTCGCGTTCTCGAACGCGAGCGTCTCCCGGCTGACCCTGACTTGGCCCTTGACTGAAACATCCCGCAAACCCGGACCACTCGGCCAATGTGATCCGAACCAGCGAGCCAGGCTCCGGCCGCTGGGCAATGATAAGTCGCCCTGCCCCGTCATCTCGATCTGGTCCGAGGCAGGCGTTATCCGACCGTCGAAATTGAAATCGATATTGTCGCCTTTGATCGACAGTTTCAGCGGAACCTTGCTCAGCAACGCCCCGCGCCGCTCAGCTTGGCCGACATTGGCGAGCGCGTCGAAATGCACGCGATGGCCGCGCATGAAGGCCGATCCCTTGATCGAGATGAACCCGCGGCGGCGAAGCGACACATCGGCTTTGACGTCTGTGAGCGCTTCCGGCGTCTCGAACAGGCCGTGGACAATCAGGGTGGTGCGCCGCAGGCTCAGCGTTTCGAAGCGGCCTGCAGCGAGCGCTTCGGTGTAGGGCGAAAGCGGGAACGGTGATGTTGCAGCCGCATTTTTTTTGGCGGCACCCGTTTCAGGCCCAAAAGAAACGATAGCATTATAAAGCCGCAGATTTTGGCTGGGCTGGACGGCCGACGAACTACCACCGGAGGCCGAGGCCACGACATTGCCGCCCGCATCGACGAACGCAACGGTGCCACGATCGATTTGGATGCTGGGCGCAGTCGACATCGCGACGGGATGCGAGATCGTGAACGCATCTGCCGGCGCGGCCTCGACGGCATCGCTCGCAATATCACTCGAATATAGGCTCAGAACGATCGGCAACGCGAGGCCGAGGCAAAGCCAAACGGCTACCGCGATCACAACGACGAACGTCCGAGCCCACCGCCTATGGGCCATGGAGCAGGCTTCCCCAATGTCGACGCTGCCGCCCTCCGGCAGAGTCTCCCCAAACTACTAGTCCGGCAAAACCGGCGCACCAGTACCCGCTTGAGGTGTCCCCGCTCGAAACCTCAAGTATCCATCGTGGCAAAAACTCTACTCGTCGGGCGTGTGGCGTACAAGACTACAGTTGTCGAATATGTAGGTAGCACTTCGATACGCACGAGAATTGACTTTCCGCGGCTTGGAAAAGGCCGTCGGTCAAATGCGCGAGCTGCGCGTTGCCCGTATCCATGTGGACCATGCGGGTCACGCAGTGACACCATCCCTCGCGCTGAACCGCTCGCCTGCCTATTGGATAGTCGCACCCGTGCGCTTCTTGAGTTCGTCCAGCGTGACGCCCGGTGCCATTTCCACGACGCGCAGCGCACCGCCGGTCACTTCCAGCACACCTAGATCGGTTATGATCATATCGACCACGCCCACGCCGGTGAGGGGCAGCGTGCACTTCGGCAGGATCTTCTGGTCCTCGCCGCCATCCTTGCGCTTGGCGGTGTGCTCCATCACGACGACGACGCGCTCCACGCCCGCGACGAGATCCATCGCGCCGCCCATGCCTTTGACCATCTTGCCTGGGATCATCCAGTTCGCGAGGTCGCCCTTCTCGGAAACCTGCATTGCGCCCAGGATCGCAAGGTTGATGTGCCCGCCGCGGATCATGCCGAAACTGTCCGCCGAGGAGAAGAAGCTCGAGCCCGGAAGCGTCGTGACGGTCTGCTTGCCCGCGTTGATCAGATCGGAGTCGACTTCGTTCTCCATCGGGAATGGCCCGATTCCGAGCAGCCCGTTCTCCGACTGCAGCATCACGTCGATGCCCTCGGGAATGTAGTTGGCCACGAGCGTCGGCAACCCGATCCCGAGGTTCACATAGTATCCGTCCTGCAGTTCCTTCGCGGCGCGCTGCGCCATCTCTTCGCGTGTCCAGGCCATGTGATGGGCTCCTTGGAAGCCGTGGAATAATGATGGGTGGGGCGGTCGTTGTGGGGCCGATCAGGCTTTCCGCACCGTCCGCTGCTCGATCCGCTTTTCCGGGCTCGCGTTGAGCACGAGACGCTTGACGAAGATGCTGGGGGTATGGATGTGGTCCGGATCGATCTTGCCGGGCTCGACCACGTTTTCGACTTCGGCAATCGTCATCTTCGAGGCCGTCGCGACCATCGGATTGAAGTTGCGCGAGGTCATCCGGTAGACGAGATTGCCGTGCGTGTCGCCCTTCCACGCCTTGACCAGCGACAAGTCGGCGACGATTCCGCGCTCCATCACGTAGTTGTTGCCGTCGAAAACCTTTGTCTCCTTGCCCTCCGCGACGATCGTACCGAAGCCGGTCTTGGTATAGAACGCCGGAATGCCAGCCCCGCCTGCGCGCAGCCGCTCGGCGAGCGTGCCCTGCGGCGTGAACTCGAGTTCGAGTTCGCCCGCGAGATACTGCCGCTCGAATTCCTTGTTCTCGCCGACGTAGGACGAGATCATCTTCTTGACCTGCCGGGTCTTGAGGAGGATGCCGAGGCCGAAATCGTCGACTCCGGCATTGTTGGAAACGACGGTCAGGTCCTTCACGCCTGTGTCGCGCACCGCGGCGATCAATGCTTCGGGAATGCCGCAAAGGCCAAAGCCGCCGACGGCGATCGTCATGCCGTCCTTGACCACGTCAGCAAGTGCTGCAGCAGCGCTCGGATAGACTTTATTCATCGTGCGAGATCCTTGCCCTCGGGCCGGGTGCGCCCCGGCCCCGCTGAGGCTTCTTTTAGGTTGGCGGGCGCGGGACGCGCAAGCGCCTGTTGATGCGCTGTGCGATCAGCCTGGGTGATGCATTGTCGGAACCTCTCAATACAACTCGGAATAGACTCGTATAGTGCTGATAAAGCTGGATCTTTTTTGCATCAGTTTCGACGGATGAGTGCTTGCGAACAAGGGGCGCTCCACGCATCGTTGCCTCATCTGAGAATCACGGGCAGCCCGATGCGGATCAACAAGCGAGCAACTGACCCGGCCGTCACGCCGACATCGAGGCCGTCAGAGGCGGGGGTGATCGGGGCGTGCTCAGCAGCCCTCGCGCGAATGGCGGCGAACCTGCGCGCTATCGGTTCTGCGCGCGTGCCTGGCGACCGAACTGTTGATCGTACGTGCGAGCCGCTGGCTCGTTCACGCACCTCACCCCAGCTCTCGAAGTTGACAGCCGTGGTCGAGACGGCTGCCCAGCACGTCGAGCGCGCCGAGCATTGCCATCGCAGTGCGGGTATCCGCATCGATGCGGCGCTCTATGAGCTCGATCAGTTGCGGATGGAGCTTCAAACGGTTGTCGATCCAGCGCTTCTACAAGGCACGAGCCGAATTCTCGATGCCGAGATCGCGGGCGCTCAGCCGGCATCGGAGCCCACTAAGGTTGGCCCAGCAGGATCAGCACGATCGGCAGCGTGATCATGGAGACCGCGGTGCTCAGGGCTACGCTCGCCGACGTGGTCTCCATCGCAATGCCGTTCTGTGAGGCAAATAGGAAGGTCGCCGTCCCCGTCGGCATCGCGGCAAACAGCGTGATCACGGTTGCAGGCAGCCGCGGCAGTCCGAATACGTGGAACGTGAAGAACCAGGCGAGAACAGGCAGCGCCAGGTTCTTGAGAATGCAGGAAACCGCGAGCGCACCCGCTTCGCCTGCAATGCGAAACCCAGCCAGTGTGAATCCGACCGCGAATAGCGCGCACGGGACGCTCGACTGTGTCAGTAACTGCATAGCGCGGTCGGCGGTCACATGCAGCCCGAGGCCGGTCGCGCGCCAGAGTGCCGCGACCACGATCGCGACGACGATTGGATTGCGCCCGAACTCTACCGCGATGCTTTTCGCCATTTGCGTGGGCGAAGCGGATCGAGCCCTTTCTGCGAGCGCCAGATGGATACAGGCTGCCAGCCATAGTGCTGCCACGTGCACCGACACGACGATCGCCGCCGTCGGCGCCGCGCGCTCGCCATAGGCGCCGAGCGCGATTGGAATGCCCAGAAGCACGATGTTGCCGTAGCTTGCCGTCATCGCGAACACGGCGCCTTCCGCTTTGGGACGCCGCAGGATCAGCATTGTCGCGAGCGTGGCCGCGATCCAGATGACCGACACGCTGGCGAAATAACTGCCGAGCAGAAGCCCAGGCTGCGCATCGCCCATGTTGGATACGACGATCGTACGGAACAGCAGCGCCGGCATGGCGACGAGGAATGTGAATTCCGCGATACCCTTGCCCGCTGCTGCACTGAGCCATTGGAACCGCGCGGCCAGGAACCCGAGCGCGATCAGCCCGAAGATCGGAGCGACCGTCGTCGCGACAGCATTCACCGATAGTCCCCTTGGCGGTCGGCGTTTTGGTTCGCCGCTCGAGGCCCTGGGGCCAGCATCAGTTTACCTGCTCCGGACGATTTGCCGAAGGGGCCGAGGCTGCAGCCGAAGGTGCGCCGGCCGAAGCTCCCGCCGGTGACCCTCCCTCGCCCGACTCGATCATTCGTGCCCCGAACGACTGGACCTCGTGAATGGCGAGCGCCCTCACTGCCGTACCGTCAGCCTGGAACCTGACGGTACCGTCCGAGCCTGCGAACCCACCGGCCCGCGTAATGCCGGCTGTCGTGAACCGCACATCGGAAGGAGCGCCCGACAGCGCCAGCGCGATACTTACGGCGTCGAACGATACACTGGCGATGCGTGGCGGTGGCGTGCCGAAAGTCTTGGAGAACTTCTCGGAGAACGACTGCCAACCACGCTGATCGGGGGCGGGATACCATGCGCCGATGAACGTCACATCCCGGCCCAGGTTCGGGGAATCCCAACCGCCTGTACCGAGCAGTTTCACTTTTGTCGGGTCGATCCGGGCATACGCGATGAGCGGCCCTATGCTCATGAGTGAGTCGGGTTCTCCCGGGATCAAAATGGCGTCGGCAGTGATCGCCTGCCCGTCCATCGTCGGATTGTTGATCGCCTCGCCGAGTTTGCGCGTTGCCTCGAGCATTCCCGAAGTCCCGCCGCGGCCGTATCGCTCGATTGCAACGACGTTGCCCTGGCGGCTTCCGATGGCCCGGGTAAACGCTTCTTCGACGATCTTGCCATAGGCGTCGTCGGGGATCAGTGCGGCATAGCTCCGCCGGCCCTGCGCCATGCTGTAGCCGATGATGCGCTCGACGTCCTGGTCGGGCATGAAGCTGAGTAGATAGGTTCCGGGCTTGATCACGCGCTTGTCGTTCGAAAAGGCGATCACCGGCACCCGCGCCGCCGCCGCCACCGGCGAAACCGCATCGACTGATGCTGCCAGTAGTGGTCCGAGTATCAACTCGGCGCCTTCGCTGATCGCTTCCTGGGCCGCGGCCTTGGCCCCTTCCGGAGTGCCTCGGTCGTCCTTGACCAGGAGCTGGAATTCGGCGTTCGGACGGTCGAACAGTGCCATCTCTCCGGCCTGCTTCATCGCCTTGGCGACGACGGCGATATTGCCGGGGCCAGATATCGGCAGGATCAGCGCAACCTTGGCCTTGCCGCCTGCGGTCCTCAGAGGGGCCGCATTCTCACCCCTCTTGTCCGTGCTGCCGGCTCCAACCCCTCCGACCGAGCCCGTAACCTCCGATTGCTGCAGCGAAGGTCCGCTAACGGTGCACGCTGATCCGGCAAGCGCGATGCCGAGCGTCGCCAGCGCGCAACGCAAGTGCTTCAGCCTGGTCGGGGTAGTGGCCAGTCTCATCTAGGACTCCTCGATTGTCTCGCCCGGAAGGGGCGATTCAAGGCGAAGCAAGTGACGCGTGGATCAACGCCTGTGTTAGAGCTTCAGGCAACCGCGGGCCAGCACAAAATTTCCAGTTCGGTATGGCCGTACGGAATAGCGCTTTTGTGGCAATCACCAGGCACGTACGGAGGCATGTCCAGCCGCATGTACAGCCGGGGCGAGGCGTTGCGCCGAACGGCCGGAAGCGCAAGATATCTGGCCGGCAAACGGATAACCGGCTATCTGCAATATCCAGTTGGCATGGCTCGCAAAAGCCTGCCGGTTGCGCATGTGCATGCCAGCATTCCCGAGCGCCGAAACACGAACGGAAAAGCCAGCATTCAGGTCGATCCTTTCGTCATAAAGTGTAATTCATGTCCAGCGATGCCCCAACATCACGAGCGCCTGCCTCGCCGAACCCACGGCACCGTGTAGCGGAGCGTGCCGCCGATGAGATCCGGCATCGCCTCGGTGAGCCGCTGAGCGGAGGCCTCTACCTCGTGGCGACGCCGATCGGCAATCTCGCCGATATCACCCTGCGCGCGCTCGTCATTATGACCCGCGCCGATCGCCTCTATTGCGAGGACACGCGCCAGAGCCTGAAGCTGTTGCAGCGCTTCGGCATCGAGCAGCGACTCGACAACTATCACGAGCACAACGCGGAGCGGGAGCGCCCGCGCATCCTCAAGGCACTCGCAGCCGGCAAGATAATCGCCCTGATCAGCGACGCGGGCACGCCATTGATCTCCGACCCCGGCTACAAGCTCGTTCGGGCCGCGGTTGACGAAGGCCACGCCGTTCACGCCATTCCGGGGCCGTCGGCGGTGCTTGCCGGCCTCGTCGAATCCGGCCTGCCCACCGACGCCTTCCATTTCGCCGGCTTCCTTCCCCCGAAAGGCGGCACGCGCAAGAACCGGATCGCCGAGCTCGCAGCCATTCCCGGAACCATCGTGCTGTTCGAGGCCCCGACGCGTCTCGGCGACTGCCTAGCAGACCTCGCCGAAATCCTGGGGGACCGGCCGGCGGTCGTCGCCCGCGAGCTGACCAAACTGAATGAGACCTGTCATCGCGGCTCGCTCGCCGAATTGGCGGCCTGGGCCGCCTCTGCCCCCGTCAGAGGCGAATGCGTGATCCTGATCGGGCCGGGACGAGCCGAGGCGGTCGACGATGCCGCCATCGAGCAGGAGCTGAAGAAGGCGCTCGAGGCGGGTTCGGTCCGCGATGCCGCCGCGGCGGTGGCGGAACGGCTTGGCGTGCCGCGTCGCCGTGTGTACGATCTGGCGATTGGATTGAACGAGAAGCGACGATCGGGGGACGGCTGACGATGCCCATCGCGAAGGCGACAGCACCGAAAGGCAAGCGCGATGACGCTGTGGCCCGTTTTGCTGCGCCGGCTACCGCGCCCTCGCGTCGGCGAGCCGAGCGCCGGGGCCGCATTGCCGAATTCTTCGCCGCCGCCCTGCTGGTCGCCAAGGGTTATCGTATTCTGGCTCGCCGTTTGCGTGGCCCCTATGGCGAGATCGACCTGATTGCCGCGCGGGGCCGCCGGATCGCCTTCGTCGAGGTCAAGCAGCGCAGGTCGGTCGAGGAGGCCGCCGCGGCCGTTTCCGCGACACAGGCAGGCCGCCTTGCCGACGCCGCCGAACGCTGGCTGTGGCGTAACCCACGCTATCGCGAATACGACGTCGGCCTCGATGCCGTGTTGCTGGGTCCGCGCATGTGGCCGCGCCACGTCGAGAATGCACTCAATTCCTGGTAGGACCCGAGAGTTCGAGGCGGCACGGCCGATCGCTGGCGTTCGCTCGAAGGGGGAGGCGGCCGGTCCTGAATCTACGCTCCTGCCGAAGTATCCCGATCTCAGTCTTCTACTCCGAGCATCTCATCATGAGCCTCCGCATCGCTTGCCAGATGGACCCGATCGACCGCATCGACATTCGCGGCGATTCCACGTTCGCCCTGTTGCTCGAGGCGCAACGGCGCGGCCACGAGCTGTTCTATTACACGCCCTACGATCTCGCGCTGAACGGAAAGCACCTGATCGCCCGCGGCTCGCCGCTCAAAGTCGAGGACCGCATCGGCGCTCACTACCAGTTGGGCGAACGCCGGATCGAGGATCTCGGCGAATGGGATGTCGTCATGTTGCGGCAGGACCCGCCGTTCGACATGGCCTACATCACGACCACGCATCTGTTGGAGCGCATCCATCCGCGCACCCTGGTCGTCAACGATCCCGCCCATGTGCGTAACGCCCCCGAGAAGGTATTCGTCCTCGATTTTCCCGAGCTGATGCCGCCCACGCTCGTCACGCGCAATCCGGAGGACGTGAAAGCATTCCGCACCGAGTTCAAGGACATCATCATCAAGCCGCTGTACGGCAATGGCGGTTCCGGCGTGTTCCGCGTGCAGCCCGGCGACACCAATCTTAACGCCCTCATCGAGTTGTTCCAGACCGTGTTCCGCGAGCCGTTCATGGTGCAGCAGTATCGCCCCGAGGTACGCTCTGGCGACAAGCGCATCATCCTCATCGACGGCGAAGTGGCCGGCGCCATCAACCGCGTGCCTGCGGCCGATGAATCGCGCTCCAACATGCACGTCGGCGGCACCGCGACGGATACCGCGCTCACCGACCGCGACCGCGAGATCTGCGCCACGCTTGCTCCCGAGCTGAAGCGGCGCGGCCTCCTGTTCACCGGCATCGACGTGATCGGCCCCTACCTCACCGAGATCAACGTCACCTCCCCCACCGGCATCCGCCAGGTAAAAGCCTTCGGCGGTCCAGACATTGCCGCCCTCTACTGGGACGCCGTCGAGCGCAAGGTCGCCACCCGCACTTGACCCCTTCGCCGTTCTTGGCGCCGAACTGACCGTTGCCGCCCTTCCGACACGAGACCACCATGCCAGCAAAGCAATCCGCCCCCCTCGGCGACAACGAAATCGAAGTCCTGCACGAGTTCGTCAAGCTCGCGAAGGCGAAACTCGGGCCGGGGCCGTGGGACTACATCGCCGGCGGCGCCGAAACCGAAACGACCCTCATCCGCAATCGCCTCGCGCTGGACAGTCTTGCTTTCCGTCCGCGCGTCTTGAAGGACGTCGAGAACGTCACGACCAAGGCCCGCTTCATGGGCCGCGACATGCGCATGCCCGTCATCCTCGCGCCGATCGGCTCGATCGAGGACATCGTCGAAGGCGGTGCCGTGACGCCGTCGAAGGCTGCCGCCGAGTTCGGCATCGTCCATATGCTGAGCTCCGTCGCCCAACCGTCACTCGAGGAAGTCGCCCGCTCGAACGACAACTGGAAGCTGTTCCAGCTCTACGTCCGCGGCGACGCGGGCTGGATCGACGAGATCGTCTCGCGCGTCATCGCCGCGGGCTATGCAGGCCTCGCCATTACGGTCGATCTCGACCACTACGGCCGCCGCGAACGCGACCTCGCCAAGCGCTTCAAGCCGACCGCGCGCCGGGCCGCACCCACCGTCCGCATGCATCAGGAGCGGTTCGCCTGGGCCGACATCGAACGCATCAAGGCAAAGCACAAGATCCCGCTGATCCTGAAAGGCATCGCCACGGCCGAGGACGCCGCAGAAGCCGTCGAACGCGGCATCGATGTGGTCTATGTTTCCAACCATGGCGGCCGCCAGCTCGACCACGGCAAAGGCACCATGCAGATCCTGCCGGAAGTCGTGGCGGCGGTTCGGGGCAGGGCCGAGGTCGTCGTCGACGGCGGCTTCATGCGCGGTGGCGACATCGTCAAGGCGATGGCGCTGGGCGCGAATGCTGTCGGCCTTGGCAAGCTTCAAGCCTTCGCCGCAGTTTCGCTCGGCGTGCCCGGTGTCGTGCGCATGCTCGAAATCATCGAGGACGAGGCGATCCGCTGCCTGGGCCTGCTCGGCGTGAAATCGTTCGCTCAGCTCACCCCCCGCCACCTCGAAGCCATCACGCCGATCCCCGGCCGCCACGGCATCGCCAGCGCCTACCCGCTGCTCGACGAAGGCTATTGATCCCACCTTGTTCTCAATTTGTTCTTGACGAAGATTGCGAGGATCCCTAGCCTGCTCGTAGGTGGTAGGGGGCGTCTCCATGTACGGGCATATCTCCACAGTCGCGTTCGTCGGTATCGAGGCGCGGCCCGTTCAGGTCGAGGTGCGCATCACCTCGGGCAAGCAGAGCTTCTCGGTGGTAGGCCTCCCGGACAAGGCGGTCGCCGAAAGCCGGGAGCGTGTCCGCAGTGCCCTTCACGCGATCGGTCTTGGACTTCCTTGGACCAGGATCACCGTCAATCTCGCCCCCGCCGATCTGCCGAAGGAAGGCAGCCATTTCGACCTGCCCATTGCGCTTGCGATGATGGTGGCTCTCGAGGCCGTCACACCCGATACGATCGAGCGTTTTGTCGCCGTCGGCGAGCTATCGCTCGACGGCTCGATCCGAGCGGTGCCTGGCGCACTACCGGCTGCAATCGGTGCCAATGCGATGGGCAAAGGCTTGATCTGTCCCGCCTCATCGGGGCCGGAGGCGGCTTGGGCAGGCGAGAATGTGGAGATCGTCGCAGCCCCTCACCTACTATCCCTGATCAATCATTTCCGCGGGCTGCAGACCTTGCGGCGGCCCGAGCCGAACATGAACCGCGCGTTGGCCAATCTTCCTGACCTGCGCGACATCAAGGGCCAGGAAACCTCCAAGCGTGCGCTCGAAGTCGCAGCAGCAGGCGGCCACAACCTGCTGATGATCGGTCCGCCTGGCTCGGGCAAGTCGATGCTTGCTGCCCGTCTTCCCTCCATCCTGCCGCCCCTCGAAACGCCGGAAATGCTCGAAGTCTCGATGGTGCATTCTTTGGCTGGCGAATTGCTCGGCGGCCAGTTGCGTGCCGAGAGGCCGTTCCGGGCGCCGCACCATTCCGCGAGCATGGCAGCCCTCGTTGGTGGCGGCTCTCGGCCCAAGCCCGGCGAAGCGAGCCTCGCTCACTTGGGGGTCCTGTTCCTCGACGAATTGCCGGAATTCACGCCGCAGGTCCTCGACAGCCTCCGCCAGCCGCTCGAAACCGGCGAGGTCGTGATTGCACGGGCCAATCATCGCGTTACCTATCCTGCACGAATGCAGCTCATCGCCGCGATGAATCCGTGCAGATGCGGCGGCGGACCCGGCCACGCCTGCAAGCGCGGCCCGCGCTGCGCCGCCGATTATCAGGCGCGCATCTCTGGGCCGCTGCTGGATCGCATCGACCTGCAGATCGAGGTACCTGCGGTATCCGCCGCCGATCTGGTGCTTCCCGCGCCTTCAGAGGGTAGCGCCGAGGCCGCAGCACGTGTGGCCGCAGCGCGCCAAATTCAGCGCGACCGCTACGGCTCCTATGGAACAGGCGCGCCTCGAACCAACGCGGAAGCCTCGGGCCAAATCCTCGAAGCCGTCTCGATGCCGGACGAAGCGGGCATCGAACTGATGCGCCGGGCAGCCACGGCTATGTCGTTGGGGCGCGTCCCAGGACGTGGTGTACGAGGCGGGGGAGGCAAGGGGCCCCGCGGCGTTGCGCGTAGGGAGGCCGTAGGCCGACCGGAGAGCAACGCCGCGGGGCGCCAAAAAAATTTCTTCCCCGCTGTCCACAGCCCCTGAGGGGGC
>CANJPN010000085.1 GCA_947475855.1 Bradyrhizobiaceae bacterium | reverse complement strand
GTTCCATTCAGCGACACTCCAAACGTACCCATTCGCTTCGCCTCGGATGTGCGGTGCTCGGGCGAGCTGGCCGCGTCGTCTGGCCGGCAGTATAGCGCATGAAAAGGCCGCGCCTATCGGGCGTTGGCTCTAAACTGGCTCTCTGGATCGTCGAGCCGGACGCGGGCGCCAGGCTCGGGCACAACCAGACCCGGGCGCAATAGACCTCGCAACCGCGCTAGGCTAACCTGCCGCGAAAGGGGGCCGACGCGCCCAAACCATCCAACCACGGAGCCTGCCATGACCGACGCCGCCGGCAAGCCGTTCGCAGATGTCGCCGCCGTGCTTCAGGCATACTTCGACGGGCTCTATCACAGCGACTCCAAGCAGCTCGCCCGCGTCTTCCACCCGCTCTGCACCTACACCTGCGCGACCGAAAAGCCGCTGCTCCACCTCAACATGCCCGACTACTTCGCGCTGGTGGACAAGCGGCCGGCGCCTGCCGCCAGCAAGCAGCCTCGGCGCGACAAGATCGTGGCTATCGAATTCGCCGGGCCGGATGCGGCCTTCGCGCGCGTCGAGTGCCTGATCGGCCAACGCTTCTGCACGGATCTGCTGACACTCGTGCGGGTCGACGGCACGTGGTCGATCATGGCCAAAGTGTTCCACTACGACCTCGTGAGCTGAGCCCTTCGTTCTCTCGCCCTTCCCGATCGCCACTCTGCAGGATACGCCCATGTACAAGATCTTCTACTCGCCGGGCGCTTGCTCGCTGGCTTCCCACATTGCGCTGGCCGAAACCGGCGCGCCGTACGAAGCGGTACGGGTGAATTTCGCGGCTGGCGAACAGCGCTCGCCGCAGTACCTGTCGATCAATCCCAAGGGCCGGGTTCCCGCGCTGGTGACGCCCAACGGTATCCTCACGGAGACGCCGGCGATCCTCGTCTATCTCGCGCAGACGTTCCCGGCAGCGAAGCTCGCCAACCCCAGCGATCCCTGGGCGTTCGCGCAGGCGCAGTCGTTCAACAGCTATCTGTGCTCGACCGTCCACGTGCATCACGCGCATCGCACGCGCGGCACTCGCTGGGCCGACGACGAGGCCGCGATCGAGGGCATGAAAAAGAAGGTCGCGCAGAACATGTCGGAAGCGTTCGCGCTGATCGAAAACGAAATGCTGAAAGGGCCGTGGGTGACGGGCGCGGATCACTCGATGTGCGATCCGTACCTGTTCACGCTGACGAGCTGGCTGGAGAGCGACGGCGTCGATATGAAGGTGTTCCCCAAGGTCGCGGATCATTACAAGCGGATGCTGCAGCGGCCGGCGACGCAGCGGGCGGCGAAAGAGCAAGGATTGAGCTTGTAGAACGGGTGAAAATCGTGGCGAAGGCCGACGTTCGAAGTCCTCCTCCCCCTCGTGGGGGAGGAGAAGCAACATAGCGTTTGCATCCGGAAAGATATGACATGTCGAAGCCAGTCGTAGCCGTAATAGCCCAGGGGACGATGGGAGCGGGGGTCGGTTGGCGGCTCGCGCAGAACGGCGTCGATGTCGTCACCTCTCTTGCCGGCCGCAGTGCGGCCAGCGGTGAACGTGCGGCAAAAGCCGGCATGCGCAGCGTATCGGATGCGGAGATCGTGGCGGCCGATATCGTGTTGTCGATCGTCCCGCCGTCGGAAGCGATGGCGCTTGCGGAACGGCTCGCGCCGCATCTCGTCGCCGCCTCCCGAAAGCCGGTCTACATCGACTGCAACGCGATCAGCTCGGAACTGGCGGTACGGATCGGCAAGCTCGTCGCGGCGACCGGGACACAGTTTGCGGACGGCGGCATCATCGGCGGACCACCGCGTCCGGGTTACGATGGTCCCAGCGTCTACGTCGCCGCCGCGCCCGCCACTGCGCTCGAAACACTGATCCGCGGCGGACTGCTGGTGAAGCCGCTCGACGGTCCGGTCGGCTCAGCCTCCGCGCTGAAGATGTCATACGCCGCGATCACCAAGGGGCTGACCGCGATCGCGTCGGCGTCTATCTTGGCAGCCGCCAAGTACGGCGCCTCCGACGCGCTCTATGCCGAGCTGTCCGGCAGCCAGAAGAACGTGCTGCCGGCCATAGCGCGGTCCGTGCCCGACATGTTCAACAAGGCCTACCGCTTCATCGGCGAAATGGAAGAGATCGCCGACCACTTCGGCCGGGCATCATCGGCCGAGATCTACACCGGCATGGCCAAGCTCTATCAGGAGATCGCCGACGATCATGCAGCCGGGGCCAAAGGCGACGTGGCAGCGCTCGCGGCGTTTTTCAGGAAGCGCGATTGACGGACGGCCCGCGTTGCTGATGTGCTGGTCCTTGCGCGACGCCCCTGCGGAAATGCAGCAGGGCAGAAATTGGGTCGTCCGCTCATGTCAGAAACCGCCCTGTCCTGCCGCCGCAGCATTCCGAGCGGCGTCGCGCGCATTGGCCGCCTTGAGCGGTTCCATGAGACCGCTCCAAGCCAAGATGACCACCGCCGCCAGAGCCCCATAAACAATCGTGTAGTCCGAAAGGAATCCGAATTCGGTCGATGGGAACAGCGCCAGCGCGATGAAAACCAGCTTGAAATCGAAGTTACAAAGTTCTGCGCGGTCGATGGCCGGACGCACAGCATCCGATGAAATAGCGTAGGGCCTGGTCAGTCGCCACAAACCATAGCGCGTCAGGCCAAAAGACATCGCACCAATGCCCAATGCGATACCGGAACTGACGGCGCCGCGACCCAGATGCGCCGCAACGAAGTAGACCAACAACGCGACGACAGCATAGCTGGCGGCGTCGAGCGTCCACACCGCGTACCAGAACGCTTTGTCCTTGGCGCTGTGTGGCGCTGAAACTGATATGTTGTCGATGGTTTTGGCCGCAGACATGGCTTATTTGCCCTGAGAGTTGATCTGGCGAAGAGCGCGCGAAGACCGAAGTACCGGGAGCAATCCGCAGAAGGCGATTGTTGCCAGGAACGGCCACATCGAAATCTCATGGCCATAGGCTGCGAACGGAACGACGGCCGAGATGCTGGCGTGCGTACCGGCATTGTCGATGAGCCTCGCGAGGGGTTGCCTGTCGCGACCGACGCCATCGGGATCGATACGGCTCGTCCAGACGTCGCTGAAGAGCGCCAGACCCGCGAATGCGATCAGCGTGGCAGCAAAGAGGCCGAAAGCCTTGGCTTCGGTCGACCAGGACTGAACGAACCCCGGCTCCTTGACGTCCTTGCCGATGGCCAGGGCGCCGATGAGTATCAGCAGGAGCGGCAGCGCAATCGCCAGAACCCTGCGCAATCGGGCCGACATTGAACTCTCTCCCTGTTCGACAGACGATGGCCAATCCAACCACTTTTCCTTGATCGGCAGTCCGAACGGAGAGAATGACAGAAAATCCATAAATTTGGCTTTTCCGAAACCTCACCAAAGTCGCTCCACGTGTCTCATCTTGGAGCGTGACCCCAGCTTATCGAATGCTGCTACTCTCCCACCCTGCCGAAGGAGAGATGTCCGATCGATGCAAACCTGCGACGGTCGGGATCGGGCACTCACATTCGCCTGCTGAATTCAGCCGGCACGGACCCTCAACATGAGACCGATTTGCGAGGTCCCCCAAAGTGCCGGGTGAGGAAGTCGGCGAAGATGATGCTCATAGCGGGGTAGTGGGCCTTCCACTCGTCGGCCGGCGTGACGTCGAGGTCGTGCTCGACGTCGGTGACGTAGTGTACTTCACAGTTGGAAATCATCGGGGCCACCAACGCGCCGCGAGCGCGCGGGTGGGTGAGATCGTTGCCGGGAATGATGCAGACCGGCATGCGAAGCGAGCGCAGGTCTGCTTGCGACGTGCCAATCAGCGGCAGGTCTACTCCGGCCAGGAAATGCCCGCGCCAGGCATTCATGCATGCAATGAAATCGGCGGGCTTCGTCGCCATCAACAGATCGCGGTTGTGAGCCCGGTTGCGGATCACTTCAGCGAAATGCTCGGTTTCGCAGACGGCCGCCATGCCTCCGGTTGCCGCCGCTCGCGAGTGAACGTCGAAATATTTCTCGACCAGCCGGGTGACCGCGAAGCTTCCCCCGGTGATCCGCATCAGGAGCAACGCGCTCACCGCATCAGGGTAGCGCAGCGCGTATGTCAGCGCGAGACGGGCACCCGACGAGCTTCCGCCGATGATCGCAGGGCGCATGCCAAGGTGGCCCAGCAGACCGTGCATGTCGTCAGCCCACATCTCGAATTCGGAGCGCTTGGCGTCGAAGCCGACATCGGACGCTCCGCAGTTGCGCCGGTCGTGCAGCAGAACGCGATAGCCGGCCGCCGCCATCAAAGTGCCCAGCGCGCGCATCTCGTCGAGCGGGCTGCGGCTGCCGGGAGAAAGCGCGATGGCCGTGGCAGAAGTGCCTCCGCTGGCCGGCTCCAGTATCTCATAGTTGATCGAAGCGCAGGCAATCATGGCTATGGGCATCAGGTGTCTCCAACATGAAGACGGCAGCACGTGTGCGCGTCCGGACATCGTTCAATCTTCGGCTGGGAGCCGGGCGTTGTGGGCGATTTGCGACATAGTTATCCCCAATGCGGCCAGATGTAACAGGTTGCTGTCCCAATTGCGCCGAAACCGCTATGTAGCAGCAGCATTCAATGTGGATTGGTCATTCGTTGTCCGGCTCCACTCCCAAATTCAACTCTACGAGGATCAACCATCATGAAGCGTTCGATTGCCGCGCTCGCGCTCGCCAGCACAATCGCCATCGCCGGCACGGCCTATGTGGCCCATGCCCAGCAAGGCATCGCTTTCCAGAAGGGCCAGGGCCAGGGTGAACTCGCAACGGCTCGCCTCGCCGGCACCGCCGTTTTCAACGCGAAAGCCGAAGTGATCGCGCGGATCTCCGACGTGATCCTCGGCGCCGACGGCAAAGCGACGACGGTGGTGATGACGGTTGGCGGCATCGCGGGCGTGGGCGGCAAGACTGTCGCCGTACCGTTCTCCGTCCTCAAAGTCGGCCCTGTCGTCGAAGGCAGCCGGGTGCTGCTCGTCGACGTGACCAAGGAACAGCTCGCAGCCGCACCTGCCTACGTCGTGACCGACCCCGGCCGCATCGAGCGCGCCCGCAAGAAGGCTGGCGACTGGGCCAAAATCGCCAAGGACAAGGCGATCGAACTGGGCAAACAGGCAGGCGATGCCGTACAGGGCATGCGCGAAAAGATGCAAACGCCGGCAGCGGACGCCAAGAAGTAAGATCGCTAGCCGCGCAGGCGCATTTCGATAGTGCTCAATGCAAGTGTCCCGGGGCCATCGCTCCGGGACAATTTTTTTGTGGCTGCCTCTGGGCACCTTCGACGTGCGCCACGACTTGCCGTTGCAATCGAATTGAGCCGGTCACACCTAGCGAGGCCATGCCGGGGTCGTGGTCTATGACTGAGCTTTACCGGCAATTCCCGGCCATTTCGCTGAACGCTTGCCCGGGGTTAACGGTTCCGTCGCCATGTCTTGGTAAGCACTAGACATGTGTTCTGGTTCAGCCGGGTGCTCCGGTTATCAATCATCTGCTTGATGCGGAGTTTTGTCGTGTTCTCGAGACGCCAGATGCTGCGTGGTCTTGCCGTGACCGCAGGCAGCAGCATCAGCATCGGCGGCTACGCCGTGGCCGAGCCACACTCCCTCATCGTGAAGACCTACCGCCCCCATCCCGTGCCATGGCCGCAAGGCCTGAAACTGCGGCTGGCGCTTCTGACCGATTTCCACGCCTGCGATCCCTGGATGAGCGTCGAACGGATCAGCAGCATCGTCGAGCGAACGAACGCGTTGAAGCCCGACGCCGTACTGCTGCTCGGCGACTATGTCGCTGGTCACAGGATGCTGCGGTTCGCAAAGAGCATCGCAGAGCGGGACTGGGCGAGGGCTCTCGCGGGCCTCAAGGCTCCATACGGCGTACACGCGGTTCTGGGAAACCACGACTGGTGGGACGATAGTCAGGCGCAGTTGTTGCGGCGCGGTCCTCCCGCTGCCCAGCGAGCGCTCGAAGCCGCTGGCATTCCCGTCTACGAGAATCGGGCCACCCGTCTGATCAAAGATGGCAAGCCCTTCTGGATCACGGGACTGGGTGATCAATCTTCGTTTGCGCCACGGGCCTGGGCCCGCGGCCAAAGACCGGGGCCGGAAGGATGGGAAGGCACTCACGATCTGCCGGGCACGATGCGGCTCGTGACCGATGACGCGCCTGTCATAATGATGGCGCATGAGCCGGACATCTTCGACCAGGTTCCGGAACGGGTGGCGCTAACAGTCTGTGGACATACGCACGGAGGCCAGGTGCGCATTCCCGGCGTGATGCCCTATGTACCCTCGATCTATGGCGCGCGCTTCATCTACGGCCATCTGGTAGAGCGCGGACGCCACCTGATCGTTTCGTCTGGGCTGGGATGCAGCGGTGCACCGATCAGGTTCGGCGTTCCACCCGAAATCGTGATCGTGGAGCTTGGCAATTGGTCAGCCGTCGCGCAGTTCTAAAGGCGCTACTCGCGTTCGGGACAGGAAGTACGGCCCTCGCAGGCTATGCCCTGGGCATCGAGCCGATGTGGCGGCTGAGGGTGCAGACCTATCGCTTCACCCCACCAGGCTGGCCCAGGGGCCTCCGCCTGAGAGCCGCGCTGATCGCGGACCTGCATGCGGGCGAGCCGCAGATGCCCGTCGCTCGGATCCAGGAAATCGTCGCCAGCGCCAACGCGCTAAAGCCTGACATTCACCTCCTGCTCGGCGATTTCGAGGCAGGCCACCGTTGGCTCACACGGCGCGTTCCCCCGGCTGATTGGGCAACCGCGCTCGCCCCCCTCGAGGCGCCGCTCGGTGTGCATGCCATTCTAGGCAATCACGACTGGTGGGACGATCATCACGCGCAACTGCGTCGCGCGGGGCCGGTGGTCGGACGGGTCGAACTCGAAAAGCGCGGCATCCGCGTTTATGAGAACGATGCCATCAAGCTGACACACCAGGGCCAGCAGTTCTGGCTCGCGGGCCTCGCCGACCAGCTAGCTATCGACCGCAGCTACGAGGCTGGCTTCATGCAGTTGACGCGGGAACAACGACGCGGCCGGCGCTACAGGGGTCTCGATGACTTGCCGGGAACGCTGGCAAAGATCAGTGACGATGCCCCCGTCATCCTGATGGCGCACGAGCCCGATGTGTTTCCTTCCGTGCCGTCGCGGATTGCCGTGACGCTTTCGGGCCATACTCACGGCGGTCAAGTGCGATTGTTCGGGTATTCAGCCGTGGTGCCGTCGCGGTATGGCAACCGGTTTGCCTACGGGCATATTGTCGAAGAAGGACGCCACCTCGTGGTTTCGGGTGGGCTCGGTTGCTCGCTGATGCCCGTGCGGTTTGGTGTACCGCCGGAGATCGTGCTGCTGGAACTCGGCGCTTAGCGAGCGTAAAAAGCCGGCGATGCCAAGCGAACAACAATCTCCTCCCGGTACGCCGAACGGCTGGCCCGATCTTGCTGGACGGCTTATCGAGGCTGACGGCCGGCGGCATCACGTGCTGCCGGTTCGGGTCTATTTCGAGGACACCGATTTCTCTGGCCTCGTCTATCACGCCTCCTATGTGCGGTGGTGCGAGCGTGGTCGGTCGGATTTTCTGCGGCTTGTCGGCAACGATCACCGCGGGTTGATCGACGGCAGCGGAGGACGCGAACCGGCCGCGTTCGTCGTGCGGCGCATGGCGCTCGAATTCCTCAAACCGGCCGGGATCGACGAGATTCTCGAAGTTGAAACCCGGGTTAAGGAGGTGGGGGCTGCCCATCTCGTGCTCGATCAGCGGATCGGGCGGGACGGCGTCGGACTATTCACAGCCGAGGTGATGGTGGTTCTGGTGTCGGTATCGGGAAAGCCGCTGCGGATCGCGAGTGCCCTGCGGTCTGCGTTCGGTCCGATCAAATAGCCCGGGTTCTCAAAGGCGGAAAAACCTTCTTGGGTGAGAACCCGGGCCCGCAACTCGCCGCCGACGCGCGGGGGACGTGACGGAAAAGTAGCCGGTCTGGTTTGCAATAGTTTCCGTTCGAAATTGGGATCAATCGTCCATGCACATGTCGTAGGCAGCCTTCCATGCGGGGCTGCGGGTCATCATCCACTTGGCGAGATAGGGGCTGCACTCACCAGCACCTGTCGCAGCCAAGGTAGCGGAGGTGACCATGGCTGCGGCCATCCCGGCCTTGGCGGCTTGAGCTTGGCGCGCCTGCTGGGCCTGCATCATGCGAGCCTGCTGGGCTTGCGCCTGCGACATCTGCAGTCGCGACGAGGTCGCCGGGGCTGCGCTCTGCGCCGATGCGCCTGTCGACACCGAGACAACGGCGAGGGCGGCGGCGATGGTGAGCAGGCTGTTGATCTTGGTCATGGGGAATATCCTCTCCGGGTGGATTTCATCAGCGTCGCGGTTCAGCGACCGTTCGATGACGAGAGAATGCCGGAGCAGCGATGCTAGCGCTGTTCCCGAGGTAACTCAGACCTTTGCGTCCATCGGCTCAGGCGATTGTGCATTGGACACACTGATCGGCGGCCTTCTGGCGCGGTGCGCAATTCCGTGGATAATCAACGCGTGACACATGGCGCGCGACCGCCATCCAGACGTAGTTTCGCCCTATTGGCGGGGGACAAAGACCGCATTGGATTTCTGCGGGTGGAACAGGCCTGAGTGGCGCGCGTCGGGGCTAAATCGGAAGGCTCGCCTTCTACACGGTCGATCATGAAGCTCGGCCGAGCGCTCAGCTTGCGCTGTGGCGGATTTCGTGTTGACGAGTTCACGATGCTGGGCGGCCGCTCGCCCCGTCCAATGCGTGCGTGCTTGAAGCGTTAGGCGACGGATCCACAGGACCTATCATGACCGATGTTTTGAAGCACGACACCGGCTTCCTGTCGCTCTTCATGTCAGCGCACCTTGTCGTGCAGTTGGTGATGCTGGGCTTGCTGCTGGCGTCGGTGTGGTCATGGGCGATCATCATCGAAAAGATTTTCGCATTCCGCAAAGCCCGCGCCGAAGCCGACCGCTTCGAGCAGATGTTCTGGTCGGGCCAGTCGCTTGAAGAACTTTACAGTGCGCTGTCGCGCGGCAACGTCATCGCGACGGCGTCGTTGTTCGTCGCGGCGATGCGGGAGTGGAAGCGCTCGGTCGAAGGCTCGATCCGGGCGCTCGGCGGCATCCAGATGCGCGTCGAGAAGGTGATGGACGTCACCATCAGCCGCGAGATGGAGCGGCTCGATCGACGGCTTCTGTTCCTCGCCACCGTCGGCTCGACGGCACCGTTTGTCGGCCTATTCGGCACGGTTTGGGGCATCATGACGAGTTTCCAGGCGATCGCAGCCTCGAAGAACACCAGCCTCGCCGTCGTGGCGCCCGGCATCGCCGAAGCGCTGTTTGCCACCGCACTCGGCCTGCTGGCGGCGATACCGGCCGTGATCTTCTACAATAAATTCTCCGCCGACTCGTCACGGCTCTCTCAACGCCTGGAGGCGTTCGCCGACGAGTTCTCCGCGATCGTGTCGCGTCAGATCGACGTGCGCCAACCACAGTCGCAGCCGCCCCAGCAACCGGCGATCGCCTGATACAGAGGTTCGACGGGTATGGGTGCCTCAATCAAATCGGGTGGTGGCGGCGGCGGACGGCGCAGGCGCGGTCGCGGGCGTGGCCACGCGCCGATGAGCGAGATCAACGTCACGCCGTTCGTCGACGTGATGCTCGTTCTGCTGATCATCTTCATGGTGGCGGCGCCGTTGCTCACCGCAGGCGTACCGCTCGACTTGCCGCAGGCGAAGGGCCGGACGATCGAAGCCCAGCAGAAGGCTCCGGTGGTCGTGTCGATCACCAAGGACGGCAAGATCTTCGTAGGCGATGAAGACAAGAACAGCCTGACGCTCGAAGACCTGGTACCGCGGCTCAAAGCGATCTTCGAAGCGCGCGGCACCAAGGACGAAGCCATATTCTTGCGCGGCGATATGCTCGCCCAGCACGGCGTCGTCACGCAGGTGTTGGCGCGGATCAAAGAATCCGGGTTCCAGAAGGTCTCGATCGTCATCGAGAGCAAGCCGGGAGGCTGAGACGGCGGTGCGCCTCAACTACCACCCAAAAGAGCGCACGAGGCAACTCGCGCGCTGCGCGCCGTCATCACATCGGGTCCAGCCTCTTCCTCGGTGTGCTCATTCCGGCCGCATTCGCGGCCTTACTTCAACGCCTTTGGGAGGGTGATCGGCGGTGCGATTCAGCCTGCCATCATCGATGCTGCTTCACGGCGGCCTTCTCGCCTGGGCCCTTGTCGGGTTCCATGAGGTGAAGCCGTTCAAGCCGGCAGAACCCGAGCCCGTCGAGGTGGCCATGATCACCGAAGACGGTCTCACGCGCTTGCGCGAGGGCAATCGCAATGCCAAAAATCTCGAAGCTGCCGCGGCCAAGGAAGCCCCTCCGAGCCAGGCCGTGAAGGAAACGCCCAAGGCCAAGCCGCCGGAGCCTACGCCACCTCCCCCGCCACCACCCGAGCCGGCCAAGCCCGAGCCACCGCCTCCGCCGGTCGCCAAGGCGGAGCCCCCACCACCACCGCCTAAACCCGCCGAACCGCAAAAGGACGAGATCGCCGAATTGGCGCTCAAGGCCGAGGCGGAAGCGCAGGCCGAGCGGAAAGCTGCTGAAGAGCGCAAGCGTCAGGAAGATCTGAAGAAGCGACAGGAAGCCGAAAAGAAAAAACGCGACGAATTGAAAAAGAAACAAGACGAGCAAAAGAAGCTCGCCGAGCTGAAGCGTCAGGAAGAAGCCAAGAAGAAGCCGAGCGAGGATTTCTTCGAGGACATGCAGAAGGCGTTGAAGGACAACGATCCGCGCAAGCGTGCGCCGCAGCCGTCGGGCTCGCAGGTCGCGCAGGCGTCGAACGTAAAGGGGCCGCTCGCAGGTGCTCCCGAGGGTAAGGATACAAGACTGACGGCCAGTCAGGCCGGTCTCTTGGGCAGCTTGATGAAAAAGCAGGTCCAGCGCTGCTGGAACATCAATGCCGGCGCCGACGGCATAGACAAAATCAAGGTCGAGATCGAGGTGAAGCTCGGGCCTGACGGCCGTATACAGGGCCAGCCCCGCGTCGTGAGCCGGGGCTCAGGACCGCTATACGCCGACATGGCCGATAGCGCGATGCGCGCGTTGCTGCAGTGCCAAGCCTATGACTTGCCGAAAGATTTGTACAAGGGGGGCTGGGACCACATGATCGTCGATTTCGACCCTAGCCGGATGTTCTAAAGCGTCCGACTCGACCGGGTTGCGCCGTATAACCTCCGCAAAGATCGCTATAACCCGGTAACCGGAACGGTGGACTTGCGTTCTATCCCGTACTGATTGTACGGGCTGGATGTACCGCAGCCATGGTTTGCGGCACAATTTTCGCTTCAGATTCGCTGGCTGGATAGCCGAGATAACATGACCGATCCTCGCAGGTCCCTGTCACGACGGACGCTCTTGCAAGCTACAGCAGGCGGCCTCGCCTCGCTCATGGCCGCGCGCAACGCCGCCGCCCAAACGCGCGTGACGGTCGATTCCGGGAATATCCAGGCGCGCCCGATCGCGATCCCCGATTTCATATCTCCAGCCCCCCAGCTCGGCCGTGACATGGCCATGGTTCTGGCTTCAGACCTTCAGAACTCAGGACTTTTCAAACTCCTGAATCCAAATGGTTTTCCGGAGCGTTTCACCAACCCCAGCCAAACTCCGAGGACACGGGACTGGGCTGCTGCGGGCGCTGAAGCACTCGTCGTCGGCCAGGTCAGCCAGGGAGGAGATGGCCGCGTCCAGGTCGAATATCGGCTGTGGGACGTCGTCCTCAATCGCAACATTGACGGCAAGCGTCTGGCGAACCCGGCCTGGAGGCGCCTCGCCCACATCACGGCCGACCAGATCTACGAGAAGCTGACCCTCGAGAAGGGCTATTTCGATACCCAGATCGTGTTCGTCGACGAAACCGGGCCCAAGGACAAGCGGATCAAGCGGCTCGCCATCATGGATCAGGACGGCGCCAATGTGCGCACACTGAGCCAAGGCCGCGAAATCGTACTCACCCCGCGTTTCAACCCTGTGAAGCAGGAGATCTGCTTCATGACCTACGTCGGCGAGCAGGCTCGGGTCGTCATCATGAACCTGGCCACTAGCCAGCGTGAAGTGGTCGGCAACCTTCCCGGCATGACCTTCGCCCCGCGGTTCGCCCCGGACGGCCAGCGGCTGGTGATGAGCTTCGGCCAGGGTGCCGCGTCCCAGATCATCGAGATGGATTTGCGCGCGCGCCAGTCGCGGCAGCTCACGCCACTCGACCCGAAGATCATCGACACCAGTCCGTGTTATTCGCCCGATGGGCGCCAACTCGTGTTCGAAAGCGACCGTGAAGGCACACAGCAGCTCTACATCATGGGCCTAGACGGCTCAGGCGCCCGTAGACTTAGCCGTGGCGACGGACGTTACTCGACCCCTGTATGGTCGCCGCGCGGCGACAACATCGCATTCACCAAGCAAGTCAGCGGCGGGTTCCTGATCGGCGTGATCAAGCCGGACGGTACGGGCGAAAGAATTTTGACAGAAGGCTTTCACAACGAGGGGCCGACCTGGGCGCCCAATGGGCGCGTGATGGCGTTCTTCCGCGAAAGCCGTGGCGCGCAAGGTGGAGCGCGGCTCCACAGCATTGATATAACAGGCTATAATGAGCGGCAGCTGCCGACACCATCGTTCGCCTCGGATCCTGCCTGGTCACCCCTGCTGACCTGACAGCGGCCCCGACCGGTTTCACTCGGCCGGGCCAGCACCGCAAAGCGTGCTTCGAATCGAGACACCTGTTAACTATGCGCTAACCTGCAGAGTCCAAACTGCCGGCAGGCCAGGGTTTGCGCCCTGGTCTAATTCGACGCCAGCCCCGCCGTGCCTTGTGGATAATGTTACGGCGTAGAGCCAGGTTCTGGGTGCTGGAGAAACATCGCGTGGCAAATTCGCATCATCACGGTTGGAAAAGGGCCACCAATTGGCCTCCGTCCTTGATCTGCGAGCCCCACACCGGTACCCAACTAATGGCGATCGCCAAACATTAAGGAGAGCAGACGATGCAGGGTTTCAAGGGTGCACTTATCGTGACGGCCGTTATCGCTTCGGTGGCGCTTGGCGCTTGCCGTCGTGAGGTCGAGCACACGCCGATGAAGCTCGGCGCGGAAGTTCCGGCCGCGGCTGAAATCGCTCGCTAATATTTGGCGCGTCGAAACTCAACAGGAGATTAAGTCATGAAGGGCGCAATCGTTATCGCTGCTGCTATCGTTGCAGTTGCACTGGGTGCATGCCGTCGTGAAGTCGAGCACACCCCGATGAAGCTCGGCGCGGAAGTGCCGGCTGCTACCCAGACCCGCTAATAGCGGATTCTGGTTTTGGAGGCGCTTCGCGTTTCCAAAGAATAGATGGCCGTATCTCACCGCTTCGGCGTGGAGATACGGCCTTCGTCGTTTCTGATCGCGCAGTCAATTCAGGATGGAAGCCAGACTAACCCTCGCGCGGCATGGGTTTTCTGCGAACCAATTGGCTGTTTGCTTCGCTTGCGATCGCCCTGAGATGCACCACCGGCCGATCACCCCGCGCAACGCCACAAGGCGCCTGATCCGAGCGCTCCGACCTCGGCCCACGCCGATAGGGTGAAGCTGGCCGAGTGCCTCACGCAGATCTACCCGTTCAGCCTCGCTGGCCCGACGTCCGCCATCTGACCTGCGAAATCGCGAAGTCTCGACCGCTTCCCCACGTCCAAGCATCGGACATAGCCGATATCGCGAAGCAATTGGCTCGACGCGAACCGATATTGCCCACCCAACGTCATATTTTGACTTAAGAAGGGCTCTAGAAGGATTCCGGATCGAGGTTCGCTCGGGGTCGTCCGCCACGAGGCGACAGGAGCGCTGGCGACCGTGGTGCGGCCACACAGCGGGTGGCATTCCGGCGTCGGGAAGATTACGGGGCATAACCAATGCGGTAGTCTTGGACCGCGGGAATGCATCGGTTATGCAGCCAAGAGACGAATTCGATGATTCGCCCGGCGCCCGGAATGCGGCGGCAGGGCAAATACAGGGAAAGACACATGGCGAATTCCACGCCCCACAGCCGGTTCCTGCGGATCGCAGCCGCGCTCCTGATGGCGGCATCGATTGCCGGCTGCGCTGACAAGGACAAGGAAGGCCTGGAGGCCGGACTTGCCAACGGTAAGGGCCCCCCAGCAACACCAGGATCCGCCAGGGACTTCTCGCAGAACGTCGGCGACATCGTCTACTTCTCATCCGACAGCAGCGATCTCACGCCCGAAGCGCAGCAAACGCTCACCAAGCAAGCGCGCTGGCTGCAGCAGTACTCGCAGTATACGATTACCGTCGAAGGTCATGCCGACGAGCGCGGTACCCGTGAATACAACATCGCACTCGGTGCTCGCCGCGCCGTGGTCGTCCGAGACTTCCTGACGCGCAACGGCGTCACCGCGCAGCGCGTGCGCCACGTCTCCTACGGCAAGGAGCGGCCCGTGGCTGTCTGTAACGACATTTCGTGCTGGTCGCAGAACAGACGCGCGCAGACCGTGTTGAACAATCGGACTGCGCAAGCCGGCAACTGACGCCGCTGTCTGGCGGAGTCCTGGCATTTGAAATGGCGAGAAGGCTCGATGGCCTCCTCGCCATCGTCGTTTGTCGGGTCCGCACGCCATCCCAATGCAGCAGATTTCTATGCGCCTTGGCGAACTCGTTCGGCAGCGCCCACGTGAAATCAGCCTGGATCTCCGCGTGAGCACTTCTCCCTTTCCATGCCCATAGCGACGGATGCCATCCGGTCCAAACGGCGCAAACTTTCAACCTTAATTAACCAACGCCGCCACAAGGTATCGGCGTGCTTGGAGTAGGTGCGTCAGCGCTCCGGCGGACAGGTCCCGACCGCCGCATCTGGCGCTGCAGCGGGACGTTCAAGCGGACGCAAAAGTCGAGTTGAGGATTGAAGTAGGTGAGTTCGAGTGCGCGATCCTGTCGAGCCGACCTATCGCCTGCAGCCATCGCAAAGGTGCTGCGGGAAACGGCGGGCGTTGCGCTCGGGATGGCGCGAACCCCGCGCCATGGCCGTTGTCTTTTGCCGGCCCTTGCGCTCGTGGTTCTGACAGGCTGCGTGGGCCTCAATCCGCCAGACAATTCATCCAGCAGTCTCTACGGCCCTGAAAAGGCTTCGCGGGGTCCCAGCCGCAAAACGCTGAGCTACGTCGATCGCGCGTGTCCCGCGCCGGGAACGGCGGGCTTCATCATGCCGGCAGCACATAGCGCTCGAAAGCTCGGCGGCCCACAGCTCGAGCCGATGCGCTACTCACCGGGCGACCGGCTGAACATTCTCGTCTACGGTTCGGCGGAATTCTCGGTAGTGCCCCAACACGTGGTGTAAGCCCACAGGCATGATCCGGAGCGCCGCGGCTCGGATTGTCAG
>CANJPN010000084.1 GCA_947475855.1 Bradyrhizobiaceae bacterium | reverse complement strand
CGCGACCTCAACCGGCACATGGATTGGGATATTCCTGGCGAGGAGGCGACCACGGTCGCCGGCGTCGTGATCCACGAAGCGCAGACGATCCCGGAAGCGGGCCAGACCTTCAACTTCCACGGCTTCCGCTTCGAGGTCCTGCGCAAGACGCGTAACCGCATCACCGCCCTGCGCGTTCGTCCGCTGACGCCGCAGAACGCCCGCCGCGACAACGCAATCGATGCCGACAGCGGTTGAGGAGGCTCCCGATGCATCTCTTGCTGTCCGGGCAAGGCCGCACAGGGCGGGATGATCACTCGGACTCGTGAAACAGGCCGTCATTGGTGGGAGGAAACAGATCGTGATGGGGCGGGTTCGCACACTGCTGGCGTTGGTTTCGTTCGGGGCCGTGTTGGGATCACAAAGCTGGAAGGCCGCGGCTCAGGAGTTCCCTGCGCGCGCGCTGCGCGTGCTTGTCGGCTTTACGGCTGGAGCCGGTCCCGATGTGCTGGCGCGGGCAGTGTCGGCACAATTGAGCGTCGATCTGGGCCAGCAGTTCATCGTCGAGAATCAGGCCGGTGCGAACGGCACGCTCGCCATAGGCACGGTCGCACGGGCCGAGCCTAACGGCTATACCCTGTTGTTCTCCAGCGCCTCGATCACGCCCGTACCATTCATGTACAAAAACCTGCGGTTCGACATTCTCAAGGATCTCACGCCGATCGCCAGCATTGGTGTGTTGGACGGGCTGTTCATGCTGGTGCATCCTGCGACGCCCGTCCGCAATGTGAAGGAGCTGATCGCCCACTCGAAAGCAAACCGTGTCGTGTATGGGTCGCCCGGCGTTGGCAATACGCTTCATCTGGCGACAGAAATGTTCAAGCTCAAAGCCGGCGTCGAGATGGACCACGTACCCTTCCGTGGCGCAGGGGACGTGGCAAATGCGCTGCTTAGCCAATCGATTCAACTGATGCTCGTGACGCCGCCGTCCGTGTTGGGCTTGGTGAGTGAAGGCCAGTTGCGCGCGATAGGCTTCACCGGATCGAAGCCCTTTCCGGAGAAGCCCGAACTCGATCTCGTCAAAGACATCGTGCCGGGCTTTCCCGTTTGGGGCTCCTGGGGCATGTATTTCGCGCCGGCCGCAACGCCGCCAGCGATCGTCAATCGGCTCAATGTCGCGATACGCAAGGCGATCGAGGTTCCCGGCGTGGCCAAGGTCGTGCAAGGAGCAGGCTACTATCCGGACGGTCGCGATGCAGCCGCCACCGCCGTTTTCTTCCGCAGCGAGGTCGAGGCGGCCGGCATGGCGGTGCAGGCGGCAGGTATCAAGCCGAATTGAGTTCGTTCTTTTCCTTTCGAACTGTCGAGGCAACCGATGAAGATCTTCACCTACTGGCGTTCGCTCGCCACCTTCCGCGTGCGCATGGCGCTGAACCTCAAGGGGCTCTCGCCGGAGGGGATCGAGGTCGATCTTCATGCCGGCGCGCAGTTGAAGCCCGAGTTCGCAGCAATCAATCCGATGAAGGCGATCCCGGTGCTGATCGACGACGATGGCACGACGCTGCATCAATCACTGCCGATCATGGAGTATCTTGACGAGCGCTATCCTGATCCGCCGCTGATGCCAGCAGACGCGGCGGGCCGCGCACGTGTCCGGGCGCTCGCTCAGATCACGGTGGCCGACAGTCATCCCCTCGTCGTGCCGCGCGTGCGCAGCGACCTCGCGAGCCGCTTCGGCGCGACGCCGGATCAGGTGAATGCCTGGGCTCGGCATTGGATGAACGCAGGGCTCGACGCCTACGAGCAGACATTGGCACGCGACAAGGCAACAGGCGCGTTCTGTCATGGCGATCGCATCGGCCTCGCCGACGTTTGCCTCGTCAGTCACGCTGCCGGCGTTCGCTTTTTCGAGGGCACCATCGACAAGCACCCGACCGTGAAGCGCATCGTCGAGCACTGCCTCGCCGATCCGCGCATTGCGAGTGCGCACCCGCTGAAGCAGCCCGGCGCTCCGAAGTCGATGTAAGAGATCGCAGGCGAGATCCACTTTAGATCTCGACATACCCTCGTCATGCCGGCGCAGGCGGGTACCCACGACACCTCGCACCGCGAACCAATTGAGGCAGCCCAACTCGTAAAAATAGAGGGGGTTTGGGGGATACATCCCCCAAGCGGGTTCGGGCGGCAGCCCGATCGCGGCCTCGCCGCGAACTCAAGCGCTACGCCGGCGAGAATCTCTTTTTCAAATCGTTCTTGATGATCTTGCCGGTGCCGGTCTTGGGCAGTTCGGCGACGAAGTGGACGTGCCGCGGTTTCTTGTAGCTGGCGATGCGTTCGCGGCAGTGCTCGATCAACTCCTCTGGCGTGGCCGCCATCCCGGTGCGCAACTGCACGCATGCCGCGACGGATTCACCGAACTCTGGATCGGGCACGCCGAACACGGCGGCTTCCTCGACGGCCGGGTGCTCCTGTAGGGTGAGCTCGACTTCCTTGGAGTAGATGTTGAGGCCGCCCGAAACGATCATGTCCTTGGCGCGGTCGGCGAAATACAGGAAGCCGTCCTCGTCGAAGTAGCCGACGTCGCCGGTGCGGAACCACTCGCCGAAGAAAGCGTCTTCGGTCGCTTTGGGGTTGCGGAAATACTCGCGAAGGATGAGGCCGATGCCGCGCGTGCCGCAGCGCACGAGGATCTCGCCGGTGGCGCCGGGCGCGACGTCATCGCCCTGGGGATCGACGAGGCGGATCTCGACGCCAGGTACGGGGCGGCCGAGCGCGCCGGGCTTGTCTTTCTGCTCCTGCGGCCTGAGGCCGGCGATGAAGCCGGACTCGGTCTGGGCGAGGAAGCTGTAGAGGCCGACGTGCGGCAGCGCCTTCGTCAGACGCTCCTTGAGCGGGACGGGGAATACTTCACCCGTAGCCACCATCAGACGCAACGACTTGGCAGCGGCGGGACGCTTTTCGAGTTCGGGTGCCATCATGCGGAAGACTGTCGGCACGCCGCCGAGGATCGTCACCTGTTCCTTCTCGATGAGCGAAACGGCTGCGGTCGCGTCGAACTTCGCCTGCATCAGCAGAGTACAGCCGAGATAGAACGTATTGGCGAGACGGCCGAGCCCCGTTCGGTGGGCCATTGCAGTGGTGGCCAGGATCACGTCACGCGGAGACAACTCCCATTCCAGCGCATTCATGAAGCCGTTGGCGAGGATGATGTTGGAGTGCGTGATGACCGCGCCCTTGGGCCGGCCGGTGGTACCGGAAGTGTAGCCGATCAGCAGGTCGTCGTTGAGGGACGACAGGCGCGGCGGTTCGGCAATCGCGCCGCTCTCGATGAATGCCGTGAACGGTTTTTCGTCAGCGGCCGGCTTGCCGACGACGAGGCGCAGCGCGCCCGGTGCATTCTTCAATGCTGCGGCCGCTTGCGGTCTCAAGTCGTCGCTGTAGACGGCGGCCTTGGGCTCGCAATCACTCGCGATGTGCGCAACTTCGCCGGCCGTGAGCCGGGTCGAAAGCGGCACGATCAGTGCACCCATCTTGAGGATGCCGGCCATCGCTTCGACAAGTTCTATGCCGTTCGCGAGATACACGATCACGCGATCGCCGGACCTCACGCCGTCGCGCAGCAGCGCGTTGGCGAGCTGATTGGCGCGCATCTCGAGTTGGCTGAATGTAAGCCCGTTCCCGTCGCAACCGACAGCGAGCTTGTCGGGATAGCGAAGGGCGTTGGCGGAGAGGAGAGTACCGAGTTTCATGATGGGCTTGGGGAGTTGGCCGCGCCAGGGTCAGACCCTGCGGGTCTTACCCTTAGGGCAATGAAAATGACGGCGGAGCGTGTGCTTGGCCGCAGAGGGTCAGACCCGCAGGGGCTGACCCCGATTCGGCATCACTTATCCGGCTCGAACGCGAAGTAGGAAATGTCGTCGCTGAGCTTCTCGAACATCACCTTCACACGCATGCCGACCTTTACGTCTTCGGGCTTGCAGTTGAGCACGTTGCCGATGATCCGCACCTTCTCGTCGAGTTCGATCAGACCGACGATATACGGCGTCTTGCCGTCGAAGCCGGTCGCCGGCACGTGCGTGACCGTGAACGAGTAGACGTGGCCCTTGCCGCTGGTATCGCGCCATTCGAGGTTGCGCTTGCCTGTTTTGACCGAGATCGTGCGCGGCCAGAACTGGTAGGATTTGTTGTCCGGATCGTACTGGAGGGCGAGCTTGCCGCGCTTGGCGGCATCCCAGAAATACTTCGTGCCGGCCGTCGGCTTCGGGATCGGACGCGGCTTGGGTGTCGGCTTGTTTGCGGCCTGCTTGGGAGCGGGTGTGGACATTGGGAACTCCGTAAATAGTGATTGGTGAATGCTGATTGGTGGATATCGGTGTGTTGCGGTGAATTGGGTGCACGAAACGTCGGATCGCCGCCTGCGCCATTCACCAGTCACCGATCACCAATCACGCCTCCTTACTTCGACAGGATCATCACGTTGCCGGTGCCCCAGTTTCGGCCGTAAGGGATCACGCCAATACCGGTCACCATGCCATTCTTGGGGTTGGGAACCTGGCGGCCCTTGGCTTCGCCCATCAGCTGGCGAACGCACTCGACAAGGTTGAGACCACCTCCGGCGAGACCAGGCTGTCCAGCGCCGATCTGGCCCCCGCCGGTGTTGATCGGCAATGCGCCGGTCGGCGACAGGTCCGTGTCGCGCAGGAACTGCGAGCCTTCGCCGCGCTTGCAGAAGCCGATCTGCTCGAGCTTCAGCATCACCGCGATGAGGAAGTCGTCGTAGGGGTGGAACATCGAGATATCCGATGCTTTCATTCCAGCAAGCTGCAAGGCGTCCGGACCGCTGACGGAATGGGCTGATTCGGTGATGTCCGGCGTCTGGTCGGCGCACTTGAAGTTCGTCATTTCCGAGTAGGAGATCGGATAGACGAGGTTCTTGAAGCCGAGCTTCTTGGCGCGCTCGGTCTTCATCATGATCACGCCGTTGCCGCCATCGCAGAACATCACGGAGTCGAGCAGGCGCAGCGGCGAGGAGACCTGGCGCGAGTTGAGATAGTCCTCGATGGTGATCTTCTGGCGGAACTTCTCGTAGGCGAGGTCATTGAGTACCGCGCCATTGCGCTGGGCGACGGCGAGCGCACCGAGTCCGCGGAAGTCGAGATCGTGCTGCGCCATGTAGCGCTGATAGAGCAGGCCGAACGCGCCCGGCGGGCCATTGATGCCGGTCGGCTCCCAGAACTCGTTGCGATACGCTCCGTAGTTTGCACTCCACTTCGTCGAGGGAGCATCGGCGCCGATCAGCATGACCGTTTCGCAAATGTCGTTCTGCAGCGCCATCGCGCCACGCGCGACGTTGCCGATGCAGGAGGCGCCGCCCAGATCCGACGTCTGCAGCCAGCGCGGCGAGATGCCGAGATAGTCGGTTGCATAGTTCGACCAGAACGGGTTCGAGCACTCGCTGATCGGCACGCTGAAGCCGACGCCGTCGATGTCGGCTGGTTTCATCTTCGTCTTCGTGAACAGCTCCTCTGCGACTTCCGCAGCGAGCTCATAGGCGGTCTTGCCGGTCGTACGATCGATCTTCGTCTCGGCGTATGAGACGATGCAAACGTCCTTCTTCTCCAGGAAGTTCTTCTTGGCCATTGTTTTCTCCTCGATGTCCCTTGATCCTATTCCTGCCCCCTTGAAGGAGGGGAGAGGGAAAATTCCTATTGTCCCTTGAACTTCGGCTTCCGCTTCTCCGCGAATGCCTTCACGCCTTCCTGACGGTCCTCCGAGAAGGCCAGCAATTGGGCAAGATCCGATTCCTGGTAGAAGCCGAGCGCGACTGGCATTTCCGTGCCGCGATTGACGGCCTGCTTGATCATCATGATGGCCAGCGGTCCGGAAGCTTCCATCTCCCCGACGATAGCTTTCGCTTTGTCCAGCGCGCCGCCCTTTGCGACCACGTGATTGACAAGCCGGATCTCCTTGGCTTCGGCTGCTGATATGCGCCGCGCCGTCCACATCAGTTCCTTGGCGAGCGCGGGGCCGATGCGACGCGGCAGGTTCTGCGTGCCGCCAGCACCGGGGATCAGGCTGTGCCGGGCTTCGGGCAGCGCGAACTGGGCGGCTTCGCCCGCGACGATGAAATCGCCGAACAGCGCAAGCTCGAGACCACCACCGAGGCAGAAGCCCTCGACCGCCGAGATGACGGGCTTGGTGAAATTGTGAACGTGGCGGTAGACAGCGCGCGTCTTGCGGAGGTTGTAGCGGGCCCGGTAGTTGTCGTAGCGGTCGGCCGGCGCGTCGGAGAAGCCGGAGAGGTCTGCACCTGCACAGAAAGCGCGCTCGTTGCCTTGAAGAATGACGGCGAGGACGTCGCGATCCGTTTCTGCTGCGTCCAGGGCCGCGCTGAGTTCGGCCGCCATCTGTTCGTTGATCGCATTGAGCTTGTCGGGGCGATTCAGCGTGATGATCTGCGCGCTGCCCTGTTTTTCGCTCAAGATGAGCGGTCCCCCAGTCTGTTCAGTCGTCTTAGGCGGCGTTTCCTTGGATGCCATACCGGGATCTCCGTTCCTTGTTCTTGGCCGCGAATGTCAGATGTTAAGTCCCGTCTCGTCAACCTCATGTGACGCGGGGCTGCTCTGCCGGGCCGCTCATGGCCCCAGCGATCAGCCGTTCCTGCTCGGTGAGCCACGCCTTGTCGTGCCTCAGACCTGGCGGGACTTCGAGATCGTATGCTACCTTGGCCGGCGCCGTCAGCACCAGCACGCGATCCGCCATTTCCAGCGCGTCATCGATCCGATGGGTGATCAGGACGCACGTCTTCGACAACCGCCGGACGAGCTCGGCCACATCCGTCCGTAGCGCGTGCGAGGTCACGTGGTCGAGCTGACTGAAGCTCTCGTCGAGCAGCAGCAGGTTCGGGTCGACGGCCAGCGCGCGGGCGAGCGAAGCCCGCTGTCGCATCCCGCCGGAAAGCTCGTGCGGGTACTTGGCTAGGTTCTCCGCGCCGGTAATCTTTACGTTGGCCAGCCATTCCTCTGCGCGCCGGCGTCGTTCGACCGCGCCGATCCCCAGGATCTGCAGCCCGAGCGCGACATTCTCGAGGGTTGTCCTCCATGGCAGGAGGCGATCCGTTTGAAAGCTGACGGCGAGCTTCCCGCGGAGCTTCTTGAATTCGCGAAAAGGATCGAGCCCGTCGACGATCAGCCGTCCTGATGTCGGTGGCATCACGCCCATCATCAGATGAAGGGCCGTCGATTTGCCTGCTCCCGTGCGTCCGAGTAGCGCTACGATCTGCCCTCGCTTCACGGTGAAACTCAGGTCTTGCACCGCATAATTGGGACCGAACCGCTTGTCGACTTTGTCGAGGACGATGATGTCGGTGGAGACCTCTGCTGTCATCGCACCTCGACCTCCGGCCGGTAGCGCAACAGCAGGGATTCCAGGCCTTGCACCAGCCCCTGGATCAACAGATTGGCGATCACCAGGATAATCGTCCATGCGAGGACGCCGTCCATGGCGAACGTCGATTGAGCCGCTCCCATGCGGGCGCCCATGCCGCTCGACACGCTGACGAGCTCGGCGAATACGGTCATGCGCGTGGCGTATCCGATGATCGCCTTCGTGGTCATTAGGAGATAGGGCACGATGTGAGGCCCGACGAGAAGCCGCAAGACTTGCAGTCGGCTCGGCCGGAACGTCTCCACCATCTCGACGAGATCCCGCGACAGCGCGCGAATACCGTCGAACACGTTGAGCGCATAGAAGGGCACGAGGATCATCAGCAGGATGAAAAATACTCGCGCTTCAGCCTGTTCGAACCAGAATATCGCAAACAGCATCCAAGATAGCGCGGGCACGCCGGTGTCGATCACAACGATCGAGCGAAGGTAAGGTTCGAGCGGCCGGATCAGTGCCATCGCTGCTCCGATCAACGTGCCGATCAGGAGGGCCGCGAAGACTGCAACGAGGAGCCGCGCAATCGTCAGCGCGATGTGGATATAATCGTTCTGCAGCGCGGAAATCATTGCGTTGAACGTGCGCTGTGGCGGCGGCATGATGAACGGCGGTACGTGCCGGCTCCACACCTCCATGGCGATGACCAGAGCGACGATGACAACTGCGTTGGCGAGCAGTTCGCGCGCCCAGAAGCGAACGGGTCCGCCTTTGGCGCTCGCTCCTCCGGCGGTCGGGATTACCGCTCCCGGCGTCTTGGGGCTGATTACCGTCGGCTCCATCAGGTCTCCAGGCCGTCGAACATGTTGTATCCGGCTTCAAGCAGCGAAAATTCCCTCGTCCAGCGCCTTCGGGAACATGCCGCCTTTGGCCAGCAGTTCGGCGGCGTAAATGATGTCCTTCCTATTGTCCGGGTTGGTTGTCGGCCGCATCTGGAACTTGAGCCGGCCGGACTCGATCGCGGTCTTGATCACCCGCGGCTCGACGTTGATCTTGGCGGCCCGCGCCGCATAGGTGTCGACGTTGCCTTGCATCCACTTCGCGAGGTCGTCGAACAGAGTGACGAGCTTTTCGGTCGATCCCTTCGGCAGCCGGTCGATCGCGTTCTGGTTCATCGCGATGGCGAAGTAGGGCATCGAGCGCTTGGTGTGCTGCGCGTAGTAGTCGCCGAGGTTGCCGAATACGCGCGATCCCTTCACCATGTCGAGACCGAGCGACAGGCTCTGCTCCCACGTCAGCGCGGCATCTGCGCGATTACCAGCGACCAGCGCGACCGTGCCTGGCGGGTTGGGCGCATTCTGGATCGTCACGTCCTTTTCGAATTCGATGTCATCGAACGTCTTCGCGAAAATCTTGGCCATCTGGAACGTGCCGGAGGCCTGCATCGCGGCGAGCGTCTTGCCCTTGAGATCCTTCACGCTGGAGGGGCCGTCGCTGCGCCCGAGGAATCCAGCCTGGGTGCCTTCGGAGATGAGCCCGAGTATCCGCATCGGCGCGCCCTGCATATAAGCGCGCGAGAAGAAGTCCCATGTGCCGACACCGATGTCGAACGAGCCCTTGGCGAAGTCGGCGTAGTACGTCGCCAGCACGTTGTAGGTCTGGTTCACGGTCATCTGGAAGCCGTGCTTCTTGTCGAGGCCGAGATCCAGAAGGGCGTCGTTGCCCATATGCGCCCAGCCGCCAAAAAGCGTGCCCGTCTTGATCGGGACGAGGCCTTGCGCGCGTAGGATGGCGGGCGAAGCGATGCCAGTTACGAGAGCCGCGGTGCCCATGCCGGCGATCAACTTGCGGCGGGAAGGCCTGGACGGAGCTGCTGTGCCGGAAGTGGAACCCTTTGATGGGCTGTTCATGATCGCCTCCCTTTGATGTCGTTCCGGCGCCGGTGGTCCGGCGCGCTGGGTCTTGGTCCGGCTGCTCGATAGAGGGGCTATTTGGGCTGCGACGCCTTCGCTGCCGCCACGATCGGTGCCCACTTCGCGATTTCGCTCTTGATCAGAACGAGGAACTCGTCGGGCTGGTTGAGTAGGATGTTCATGCCGAGTTGATCGAGCCGCTGTTTCGTCTGCGGCTTTCTCATCAAGGCGTGAATCTCCTTATGCAATCGGTCGAGGATCGGCTTTGGCAGGCCCGCGGGAGCTGCAACCCCGAACCATGTCGTGCCGACGACGTCGGGAAAGCCCAACTCGGTAAATGTCGGTATGTCTGGCAGAGTAGGCTCTCGCACTTTGGAAGCGACAGCGAGGCCCCGCAGGCGACCGTCGCGGATGAGATTGCCGACGTCGGCCGGGTTCGCCATCAGCACCTGCAATTGCCCGCCGAGCAGATCAGGCAGCGATTTCGCGACGCCGGGATAGGGCACGTGCACCATATCGAGTCCGGTCTTCAGCTTGGCAAGTTCGCCAGTCATGTGCAGGCCGGTGCCGACGCCGGCCGATCCGAACGACAGCTTTCCCGGGTTGGCTTTAGCCCAGGCGATAAGCTCCGAAAGCGACTTCGCCGGAAAGTCGGCGCGCACGTTGAGGATGCAATTGAGCTCGGCAGCCATCGTGATCGGCTGGAAATCCTTGATCGGATCGAACTGTGTGCTTGGGCTGAAGCTCGGGTTCACGCCGTGGGTGCCGCCGGTGACCATGCCGATGGTATAGCCGTCGGGCTTGGACCGCGCGAGTTCGCCGACGCCGATGTTGCCGCCCGCGCCTACTCGATTGATGACGACGACGGGCTGGCCCATCTGTTCTTGCAGGCCGTTGCCGATCGTACGGGCGACCACGTCGAGGGCTGCGCCTGCCGCCGTTACCGTGATCAATGTGATCTGCCGGTTGGGATAGGTGGCGACATCGTCCTGGGCGACGGCCGGAAGGGCTGACGCAAGTATCCCCAGCGTGAATGCAATTCCCGCGGCTCTCATTTGCGTTCTCCCGGATGACTTGCCTTGTCGAGTTTGGGGCAGATTGTGCGAGCATGTGCTTTGTAGTCAACTGACAACCTTCGGACACATGGCCAGATCGTGTGCCACAAGAGCTATGGCGGTGGCCTCCACGAGCGATGAGGCGACGCTGGTATGCGGAGAGAATGAAACGATGTTTCGAAAAGACAGTCCGATCGATGCCGACTTCCGCGCCGAGGTGCGCGGGTGGTTGGAGGCTAATCTGCCACATGACCTGAGAGGCAAGACGGCCCGTCCGCATCCCCCCGAAATCATGCCCTGGTACAAGGCGCTGTCGAGACGGGGGTGGATCGCGCCGCACTGGCCGAAGGAGCATGGTGGAATGGGCGCTACGCTGGCCCAGCAGATCATCATCTCCGAGGAGCTGGCGCGCTTGTCCGCTCCGCATCTGCCTGTGCAGGGCGTCAACCACCTCGGCCCGATCCTGATGAAGTACGGGACGCCCGGGCAGAAAGCGCAGCACCTGCCGAAGATCATTTCCGGCGACGTGATCTGGGCGCAAGGCTATTCCGAGCCGGGGGCGGGGTCCGATCTTGCGAGCCTCACCACCCGCGCTGACGACAAGGGCGATCACTTCGTCGTCAACGGCCAGAAGATCTGGCAGACCTGGGGCCACTACGCCGACTGGATGTTCATGCTGGTTCGCACGGATGCTGCCGCGACACCCAAGCACGCTGGCATCAGCTTCATGCTGGTCGACCTGAAGACGCCAGGTATCAAGGCGCGGCCGATCATGAACATCGCAGATGACGACGAGTTCGCGCAGATGTTCCTCGACGACGTGGTCGTGCCGAAAGAAAATCTCGTCGGACCGCTCAACGGCGGCTGGAAGGTCGCAAACGATCTGCTCGCCCACGAGCGTCTGGGTACATCGAGTCCGCAGCATACGATGGAGGTGCTGGCCCGCATCGAGCGCGTGTCGACGGCGAACGGCAAGGCGGCCGATCCCGTGTTCCGCGACAAGCTCGCCGCGCTGCGCATCAAAGTGACGGCGCAGGCCGCGATGTTCTGGCACGCGGTCGATATCATCGCGACAGGCCAGCCTCTCGGACCGTCTTCGTCCACGATGAAGCTCGTCGCGACAGACAATCTGCAGGCCGCCACCGATCTCCTGATCGAAGCGGCAGGCGCGCATGGCGCGGACGCCGAACGCTTGGAAACTGGCAGCGAGCCCACCGACGTGACGCAGATCTTCCTGCAGTCGCGCCGCGCGACGATCTACGGCGGATCGAGCGAGATACAACGCAACGTGCTGGCCAAGCGCGTTCTGGGACTACCGGGCTGAGGGGCGGGCGATGGATCTTCTTCTGACGGACGAGCAGCGCCTGCTGCAGGACAGCGTGGCCAAGATGCTGGCGCAGGCCGGTGGCGTGAAGCGCACGCGAGGGCTGCGCGGCAAGGACGGCGGCTTCGATCGCGCCGTGCACGAGCGGATGGGCCAGGAAGGCTGGTTCGGTTTGTTGGTATCTCCCGAATCCGGCGGCTTAGGGATGGGCCTGAGCGAACTCGGCCTGGTGCTTATGGAAGCAGGCAAGGTGCTAGCCCCCGAGCCGATCGCTGCAGCGACAATCTCGGCCTATGCGCTATCGCATGGCGCATCGAACCCCGAACTTGCCCAGGTGTCGTCGGGCATCGTCGAGGGGCGCACGCTCGTCATCCCCGCGCTGGGGCTCGGCGACGGCTCACGGGGCGAAGGCATCAAGGCGAGTACCGCCAACGGTGGCAAGACTCGGCGCCTCGACGGCAACTGCGACGGCGTCCCGATGGCCGCCTATTGCGACGGCTATCTGGTCGCGGCGGAAGGCGCGGGCGGCGCGCCGCTGTTCTACGTGCCGAAAGCGGCCAAAGGCCTTTCCATCGCGTCGCGGCCGACCGTCGATGGCCGTCCCTTCGCCCGCCTCACGTTCGAGAACCTGACGGCCGGCGCACTCGTCACCGGGCCCGACGCCGGCATCGATTTACAGCGTCGGCTTCGCGACCTCCTGTTGTTCGCCCAGGCGGCCGAGCTGGTGGGCGTAATGAGCGCCGCGCTCGACATCACCGTCGAGTATCTCAAGACGCGCAAGCAGTTCGGCAAGGCCATCGGCAGCTTCCAGGCGCTGCAGCATCGCGCGGTCGACGACTTCGCCAAGATCGTCAGCGCTCGCTCGTTCTTGTTCCAGGTTGCAGCCCAAGGCATCGACATATCCTCCTCGATGGCCTCGGCATTGAAGGCACACGCCAGCGCCGAAGCCCTCGACGTCTGCAAGTCCGCCATTCAGATGCACGGCGGCATTGGTTTCACCGAGGAATGCGACATCGGCCTCTACTTGAAGCGTGCGATGTGGCTGTCGGTGTGGCTGGGCAACGAGGCACACCACCGCGCTCGTTACGCGGCACTGATGGGCTGACGAGGCAAGCAGTCAGGCGCGGCTTCCGATCAATCGACGCTGAGCACGTACCCCGCGCCACGCACGGTTCGAACCGGATCGGGCTCTTCGCCACGCATCAGGGCTTTCCGCAAACGCCCGATGTGCACGTCGATCGTGCGTTCGTCGATCTCGGCGGTGTTGCCCCAAACGCGGTCTATCAGTTGTGCGCGAGACAGCACACGGCCGGTCGTCTCCATCAGGGTTTCGAGCAGCTTGTATTCGGTCGGACCAAGATTGATCTCGCGCCCTGCCCGCGTCACGCGATGGGCGTCGCGGTCGAGCATGATCGCGCCGTGCGACAAGACGCTGTTGATTCGCTCCGGCGCGGCCCGTCGCAACAGCCCCTTGATACGTGCGAGAAGCTCTGGCACCGAGAACGGCTTGACGACGTAATCGTCGGCCCCCGTCGTCAACCCGCGGATGCGATCGGGTTCGTCGCCCCGGGCCGTCAGCATCAGGATCGGCATTGCCGCGTGACGGCCTGCGCGCCTGATGACCCCACATAGCTCTATGCCGGTCATTTCCGGCAGCATCCAGTCGAGCAGGACGAGATCGAAGCTCTGTTCCGCGAGAAGGAGCTGGCCCTCCTCGGCTGATGCTGCTGTGACCACGCTGTATCCGGCCGCTTCGAGATTGTACTCGAGCAGCTCGATGAGCGAAGGGTCGTCCTCGATCACGAGAATTTTGGCTGGCATGGCTTTGGCGCGGCTCGATTGGATTGGGTGTCATCGCGGTGTCAACGCTGGGCAGCCCTATCTGGAGCTCGACCGGCGCAACCCACGACCGAGCAAGTAGCTGCACGAGGCAACAGTTTCGTGACAGATCCCAATGATTGTGACAGGGAATTTGCGCCGTTAAGCCTGTGCACCGGATTGGCGGGTCCCACGCAGCGGAAGCAATGGAACGCAACATCGTTTCATGGCGAGGTCATCAAGGCGAGCTGGTGCGCGCTAGGTTGCGCAGGAAATGACACCTGATCTGCAAAGCCATTTTCGCCGGAAAAAGTGTCAGCCAACGACCGTCGCAGCAGGCATTGCCACGGTAAACGTCGAGCCCTGGCCAAGCACCGATGAGATCTGCAGCTCCCCGCGATGTCTGTTTACGATGTGTTTTACGATGGCAAGGCCGAGCCCGGTTCCGCCGCGTTCTTTGCTGTCTTTCGCGCTCACCCTGTAGAAGCGCTCCGTCAAGCGTGGCAGATGCTCCGGTGCGATGCCGATTCCGTTGTCGACGACTGCGAGTTCCACCTGCTGGTCGCGCCTGCGCAGCGTGACTTCGACTTGGCCGCCCTTTCGGCCGTACTTGATCGCGTTCTGCACGAGGTTCTGCGCCACCTGAGCAAGCTCGTCGCGATCCCCGATCACGAGCGTCTGGTCGTGCGGAATATTCGCTATCAGGGTTACGTCGTTTTTCTCGGCGGCCTGCTTCAAGCTGGCGATTGCATCTTGTGCGATGCCGTTCAGGTCGACCGGCGTCGTCGGTGCGACGTGCTCCCGCAGCTCGATGCGGCTCAGCGAAAGCAGGTCCTCGATCAGTCGCGACATTCTTTCGGCCTGCGCCTGCATGATTGCGAGGAAGCGCGCCTGCGCGGCCGGGTCTTCCTTGGCAGCGCCTTGTAGCGTCTCTACAAAACCGCGGATCGAAGCCAACGGCGTTCGAAGCTCGTGACTGGCGTTTGCGACGAAGTCCGCGTGCAATCGGGATAGTTGTTCCTGGTCCGTCAGGTCGCGGACGATGACGAGGAGCTGGCGGGACGATGTTTCTTCGTTGGCGATGGGGCTGACGATGGCGGCCAGCGAACGCTCGACGGGTGTGAATAGCCTGACATGGCAGCGCTGTTGCTCGCCCGTTTCCCTGGCAGTCTTTACGGCATCAAGCAGTTCGGGAGCGCGCACCCAATGTGAATGCGGCCGGCCGATGAGGACGGCCGAGAGTGCTTGCGCCGCCGCATTGCTGGTGACGATCAGACCACGGCTGTCGAGTAGCAGTGCTGCGTCGGGCAAGGCATCGAGGAGCGACAATGGAAGCCCATGGCCGGCCATAGCGACAGGGGCCGCCGGTGCTGCTGACTTCTGTAGAGGGACTGTTGGTGCGGTCGCCGATGGAGCATCAGCAGGGCTGGTTGTTGGCCATAAGCCGGCCCACGCCACGACCGCCGCGAGGCCGGCGAGTGCCCACTGCGGGGTGAGGCCGCCCCACAGCAGGAACGGGCATACCACCGCCACCACCGCGGCCGGGGCAGCTCTTCGCTTCAGCAGGTGTTCGACAAAGGTGTCCATAAATCCAGCCCGTCAAGCGCTAGCCAAAGCCCGTGCCGCATTGGCCGGAGCGTCTATTGGAGGCCATTTGCGCATGCCATTCTTTTGCGCAGGAACCAGCGCAATGCAAACAGGTGTGCTGAAAAGGACGGCCGACGCCGCCAATCTCCGGACCTTGCCACAGTAGTCATGGCTTGATGAAGGCCGCGTGACTTCATGATGTTTCGGAGTGGATATGATTTGGAGAAGCGGGCTCCAGTAGCTCACGCCGTCGCTACACATCCCGAGCGGTTCGCACCACCCACCTAATATCCAACGATGTCAGAGAGGTGAATGGCGCGAGCGACGGGACTTGAACCCGCGGCTTTCGGTGTGGCACGCCGGGGAATGTCTTTTTGATACAACGGGCTGTTACACTCTTCGGCTGCACGAACGG
>CANJPN010000083.1 GCA_947475855.1 Bradyrhizobiaceae bacterium | reverse complement strand
CTGTATTCCGCAGCCGTCGGAGTCGTCGCAGGGGACCGGAAGGTCTCGAGTGGTCATCTCCATCGCCGGCTCGGCATTTCCGAAGTGATCGCAACCGGTCTGATCGCACGTATGGAGCGGGAAGGCCTCGTCAGCACCGCCAACATCTTCGGCCGCCGCACGATTCACGTGCAACAGCCTGAATCAGAGCAGCACCAGTCGCGCTCGGCCGCCTGATACCAGAACCGTCGAGCAGGTGACGGTCGGGCTTCCAGCGCGCGAGCGAAGCAGTCTTCCAAGCAGCCGTCGCTTACGCTGCTGCCTGTCGCAAGGCTGGCCGATCAGCCCCACCACGACGAATTCCGCCCACAGCCCCTCGACGCCACTTGCTCGCGGGGCTGAGGTCGCTATGTTGCGCCAACTTCTCGACTCAATCTTCAGACATCGCATTGCGTATCGACCTCCAAGGGGAAGCCATGCGCCGCAGAATCAGCCGATGGATAGCCGTGCCTTTGATTGCTGCGGCGCTCGCCGTGAGCGCGAGCGGGCACGCTCAAACGCCTGGCGGCTGGGCAGCCACCGCTACTCCACAGGGCAACGCCGAAATCACGCTCGATGCGAAGCAGTCCGAAGCCGTCAAACAGGTTAGCGGCTATTTCAACACGTTGAAGCAGATGAAGGGGATTTTCGTTCAGACGGACCCCGACAAGAAGCGCGCACGTGGACGCTTCTACGTCCAGAAGCCTGGCAAATTCCGCTTCGACTACGCCGCTCCCAGCCGAAAGATCATGGCGTCGGATGGCCGCCTCCTGCGCATCAAGGAGCCCGACCAGTCCAATGAGGACGCCATCGAACTCGACAACACGCCCTTCCGGCTCCTGCTCAAGGCCAATGTCGACCTTCTGCGCGACGCACGCATCCTTGACGTTCAGGAATCCGAAGACCTCGTGATCGTAGCCCTCCAGGACAAGAGCCCAGACGCTCCGGGCCGGGTCCAGCTCATCTTCACGAAGAAGCCGGGTTTTGACCTCAAGGAGTGGGTCGTGCGCGATCCGCAGGGCCTCGAAACCAAGGTCGAGGTGGCCGAACTCAACAAGACCGAAGCCTTGGACCAACAGCTATTCGTCTGGGATGCCGGCAACATTTTCGACAAGAAGTGATGGGCCACCACTACCCTTCATGCTTCAAATGGACCGTCCGCCACCTTAAGCTAACCGGCGGGCAAAGCCTCAACTTCAGATCGAATCGATCATCCTGGAAGCCACAGAGCTGTTGCAATTTCGTCTACACGCAAGGCTCGATGCTGTGGATAACCCGAAACATTCGGTAACAATTACGTGATCGTTCGAGTTTGCCCCTATTGAAATAGTCAGTCTTGCGCTTAACTAATCCTCATGCAGGCGGCGTTGTCTATTCGGCAGTGCCCCCCCGTCCGGCCGAGGACGCTAGCCTGCGGCATCGGTTCCCTCCCGATGCCGGCGCTTTGAGCGCTTCGCGCCCACCCCTCCCCCCGGGGTGGGCGCTTTCTTTTGTGTCGTCGAGATCAGCGGCAGCCCGGCGCCTTACTGTTCGTATTCTCGATGACGAATGGCCCCAATTTCGCTGTCGCCGCGTCTACGTAGGTGTTGTCGACGAGCCGGTCCCGCGCCACCTCGCCTTTCACGAACCCGTTCGCCTTGTACCAGTCATAGACGTCGGCAATCGCTGCTGGATCGACACGTCCCGTCGCCCGCCGCGACGGCCAGGGCAACGCCAGAATTTCAGGACGCTTCTCGATCCCCGTCCGCATCAGAATATCGATGACTTCTCCACGGTTGCGACCACCGTGATAGGCTTGGCAGTATTCACGAGTGCCCCGCATCAATGCGAGAAAGAAAGCGTGCGCAGCCTCCGGCTTCTCCCGCGCCCAGTCCGTATTGATGATGCTGACGGCGACCACCATGTTGGTCAGCACATCGTCGGGATCCACGAGCCGCACCGCGATCTTCTGCTGCTCGAGTTGATGCGTCATCGGTGCGTACACGTCGGCAGCATCGATCACTTTGTTCGCAAACGCCACCGGAAGCTGGGGTATGGGAAGTACCTTGACGTTGGTGTCGTTGAGCGTCAGCCCCACCGTTTTGAGCAGACGGTCCATCTCGTAGGCGATGATCGATCCGGCCCCTGCGATACTGATCGTCCGGCCCTTGAGGTCCTTCAGACTCTTGATCTCGTCCTTGAGATCGGGACGAATCATCACGAGATGGCCCAGCGGCGTCGAGGCTCGGTCCCCGGCGATGATGATCGGATATTTGGACACCAGCGCGTTGAAAAAATTCGCTTGCACGCCGCCTTCCAGGATTTGCATCCGGTTGGTGCCGACGTGGGCCATCGCATCGGTCGCCGTCGTCACGCTTTCCAGCTCGAGGTCGATGCCCGCCTGTTTGAAATAGCCTTTATCGCGTGCAATCATGATTGGGCTCGACACCATCGCCGGCACCCAGCCCACGCGCACCTTCTCCTGCGCTGCAGCCTCACCAGCGGCAAAGCCGAATAGCCCGGCCGCAGCAGCGACCACAGCCAAAACCCTTCGTGTCGGCATCTCGCGCTCCGCCTCAAACGTCTGACGGCATCTGTTTCAAGTCCCGTGCGCCATCACTCTACGGTACCCGCGCGACCTCGCCAACGCCGGACGGCACGACGCTCTCACCGCATTCTCACATCATTGATGAAGGCGACAATCGCCTCGAACGACCCGAACCTCATGTGGTTCGCATGCCCAGCCCCGGGCAGCGTCACGAGCCGCTTGGGCTCTGCGGCGCGAACAGCGGCTTGGAACACCTTCCGCCCCATCTCAACCGGCACGATGCGGTCTGCCTCCCCATGCACGACGAGCAGCGGCATGCGCACCTGACCGATCACGCTGATCGTCTCGTAGCGATGCTCCAACAGCCAATTTACCGGCAGCATCGGATAGCGTGCCGCTCCGACGTCCACGATGGACGTGAACGGCGCGTCGAGAATGAGGCCGCCCACCGGCGCGCCGAGCGCCACTCGGGTTGCAACGCCCGTTCCAAGCGATTCCCCGTAGATGACAATATCCTGGGCGCGTATTCCCGTACTCAAGAGGTCCTTCTGTGCGCGCTCTGCGTCCGAAATGTTGTCTGCCTCGGATGGCACGCCGCCCGAACCGCTATACCCGCGATAGGACATCATGTAGACGCCCCATCCCTGAGCCATGAACCTGCGAATACGCTCTGACCGCAGCGCCAGATTTCCCCCGTTACCGTGATAATAGAGCAGGGTCGGCTGACCTGATCGCGGAGGGCCGAACCAAGCGACCACGCGCGCACCATCAGGGGCCTCGATCCAACGCTCGTCGACCCCATCGAGCCCTACCGAAGACGGCGACATTTTCCGCGGATCGGGTGCATATACGAGATGCCGCTGCCCAGCCCAGGCCGCAAGCACGACGAGGCCGTAGAGCAGCCCTGCCATTCCCACTGCCACTCTGACGATCCTCATCCCGTTACTTCCTAAAAGGCCAGCCCACACCGATTGATGCCAGTCGCGCCGGCCAGACCATCCCCCGCAGGGTCGACGGAAATCGGAACCTGCTCTAGAACAACTGACCGAGCCGGTACATGGCGCGTCGCAGGATGGTGCGTCCGCCCTTATTCGAGGTACGCCCAACGATGCCAGACACTTCCCCCGCCAAGTCGAAGTCCTCCAAAGCCCAGTTCCAATGGCAAGACCCGTTTCTGATTGAGGACCAGCTCAACGAGGAAGAGCGGCTGATCCGCGACACGGCCCGCGATTTCGCCCAGGAAAAACTCTTGCCGCGCGTAACCAAGGCCTACCTCGACGAGATCACCGACCGCGAGATCTTCCCCGAGATGGGTGCCCTCGGCCTTCTCGGTGTCGTCGTGCCGACGCAGTATGGCGGATCGGGGGCGAACTACGTCTCCTACGGTCTCGTCGCGCGCGAGATCGAGCGCGTCGATTCCGGTTATCGCTCGATGCTGTCCGTGCAAGCCTCACTGGTCATGTACCCCATCAACGCCTACGGCAGCGAAGCCCAGCGCAAGAAGTACCTCCCCAAACTCGCCAGCGGCGAATGGATCGGCTGCTTCGGCCTGACCGAACCCAATGCCGGCTCCGATCCCGGCGGCATGACCACCCGCGCAGAGAAGGTCGCAGACGGCTATCGCATCTCCGGCGCCAAGATGTGGATCTCGAACGCGCCAATCGCCGATGTCTTCGTGATCTGGGCGAAATCCGCCGCGCACGGCGATGAGATCCGTGGCTTCATCCTCGAGAAAGGCATGAAGGGTCTTTCCGCACCCAAGATCCAGGGCAAGCTCTCCCTTCGTACCTCGACCACCGGTGAAGTCGTCATGGATAATGTCGTGGTCCCGGAGGACGCCATCCTGCCGAACGTGTCAGGCCTCAAAGGGCCTTTCGGCTGCCTCAACCGCGCCCGCTACGGCATCGCCTGGGGCGCGATGGGAGCCGCTGAAGACTGCTGGCACCGGGCGCTCGCCTACACGATGGATCGAAAGCAGTTCAATCGCCCGCTTGCAGCCACGCAACTCGTCCAGAAGAAGCTCGCCGACATGATGACCGAGATCTCACTCGGCCTGCAGGGCGCGCTTCGGGTCGGCCGGCTGTTCGACGAAGGCAAGCTGGCCCCCGAAACCATCAGCATCATCAAGCGAAACAACGCGGGCAAGGCGCTCGACATAGCCCGCGTCGCCCGCGACATGCACGGCGGCAATGGCATCATGGCCGAGTATCACGTGATGCGGCATGCCGCGAACCTCGAGACGGTCAACACCTACGAGGGCACCCACGACGTCCACGCCCTGATCCTCGGCCGCGCCCAAACCGGACTACAGGCGTTCTTCTAGAGCATCATCCGACCAGTCGGATAAGATGTTCTAGATTCAAAGGATTAGAGCAGTTTCATCCGATCCTTCGATCACGTCCCGGCGATCGAATATGGTCGGATACTGCTCTAGCCCCCCCCGGCCTTTGACGAAAAAAATGCCGCGCTTCCTTCACGATGCGCGGCATTTCCACATTTTCTGTAGATATCGCTGAAGCAGCCCAGCCCAACCCCGATGGTCAGGGAGCCAGCGTCACCGGAGGCGCCGGCGCATCGGGATCGCGCTCACCCACCAGCTCGCTCAACCCGTCGCGGCCGTACACATCCGGCCGGAATACGGCTTTGCCGTCACCTTCGGCCCAGGCAGTCAGATACGCGAAGTAAACGGGCACTTGGCGGCTCAGCATCACGTCAAGCGCTTGTCCATTGTCGACGATCGCCTGCGCTCGGCCCGGCTGCTCCCAGCCCGGCTCGTGCCGCGCAATCCATTCGACCAGCGTGAATACGTCCTGCACGCGCACGCACCCCGCGCTGAACGGCCTGACGCGCTGATTGAACAGCTGCTTCATCGGCGTATCGTGCATATAGACGATATCGCTGTTGGGCATATCGATGCGCACGAGGCCCAGCGCGTTGTGTGGACCCGGATCCTGCTTGAACCGGACATGCTTGGTATCGACATTGTCCCAATTGATGGACTTCAGATCGATCAATTCTCCGCGCGGCGTGTAGGCCCGGATGTGCTCCTTCTCGAGGTACTCCGGCTCCTTGCGCACGCGCGGCACGAGATCGAGCGTTGCAACGCTGTCGGGCACATTCCAAAACGGGAAGAAGTTCAGAGCGCGAATCGACGCCTTCACGCTCGGTGTCTGCCGGTCGGGCTTGCCCGCGATCACCCGATGCCGCAACTGAACCTGATGGTTTTCAACCGCTTCCAACTGGAAGGCCGCTGCATTGACCAGGACGTAGCGATCCTCGATGCGACCCGTCATCAGATCGCGCAGCCGGCGCTGGTTCAGCCTCAATTGCTCGAGCCGCGCCCGCGCCGGTACGGCAAGTTGCGCAGCCGTCGGCCTGTCGATGCGTCCCGTCACGCGTAGCCCGAATTGCTCCTGGAAGCTGCGAACCGACTCTTCGAGTCGTTCATCGAACCGCGTGTTGCTGAAGTAGCTCTGCGGCGCGCGCAGGTCCCCGCTCATCCCCAACCGGCGCTTGATCGGAACAACCCGATCGTCGTCGTCATCCACCCTCAAGAGACGGCCGACCTGGATCGCTGGCCAGCCTCCGTTGGCCGCGATCTTCTCGTAACGTTCGATAGCCCTATCGACCGTGCCCATCATCTCGTCGCTACGCCACGGAATCCGGTCCGCGCGAAGGTCGTTCAAGCTCTCCGCTTTGGCCTGCTCGCTGCGCTGGGGCTTCGAGTTCCCGCCAAACCCTTGGCCAGCAAGATTTTCCAGCCAGCCGAACGGTGACTGAGCAGCGGCCCCCCCGGCTGCGACTATCGCTGCCCCCGCTGTGCCACCCGACAGGATCGCGCGCCGGGAAAGTCCGTGCGCCCTGGCCTTGGACCGCTTCGTGTCGTCGTGATTGCTCGTCATGCCTGATCTACTGAAGCTCGCCCGCCCCCCAAAGGAAGGGTGCATGAGACGATTGGGTTCGGAAACTCGACGACTATTCTCGTCTCAATACCAACGCCGACCTATTTGGCAAAACAAAGACGCGTTACCCCTCGTGCTGCATACCTGCAGATCAGTGTGGCCCGCACTCAACAGCCCCACTAATAGGCAACACTCGCTCCCCAGCGTAAGTCCACGCCCCGTTCGTGCTGCACCGGATTACTGCTGGATTGCCGGGCGAACGCGCTTCTCGCATACTACCTGCAAGCAAAAACAGAGTGCCTAGGGGGAAAGCCAGCATGTTCAGCAGCCACATTGTCGTTCAATCGAACTCCCGAGCGCCTGGAACGGCGCGACAGTTGGGCTTCGCACTTTGTGCTTTCTGCATCCTTCCACTCACTGCAAACCAAACCGCCGCGCAGAACTTCTACGAAGGCAAGCAGCTCACCATGATCGTCGGATCAGGCGTCGGCGGCGGCTACGATGTCTATTCCCGCCTCGTCGCCCGCCATTGGGCAAAACACATTCCCGGCAAACCGACCATCGTCGTCCAGAACCTCCCGGCTGCGGGAAGCCTCGTCGCCACCAACAACACTGCCAATACCTATCCCCGAGACGGCCTGACCGTGACGCAAGTGCAGACCCACATGGCCGTGGAGCCGCTGATGGGCGTCACCGGATCGCTCGACAACGTGAAGTTCGATGCCCGTGCACTCAACTGGATCGGCAGCATCGCCAAGGAATACCCCGTCGTCGTCGCCTGGCACACGGCCCCGATCAAGTCGTTCAAGGACGTGCTCACACGAGAGATGGTCGTCGGCGCCAGCGGCACAGCCACTTCAGATGCAGTCTACCCCCGCATCATGAACGAGATGATCGGCACCAAGTTCAAGGTGATCGACGGCTACAAGGACAACCCGCAGATGATCCTCGCGACCGAATCGGGAGAGATCATGGGCCGCGCCGGCTGGTTCATCTCGAGCTTGCTCTCGACCCAGGGCCAACAACTGCAAGAGGGCAAGCTCCGCGTGCTTGCCCAGGTGGCCACCGAGAAACACCCCCAATTCCCAGACGTTCCCCTCGTTACCGAGTTCATCACCGATCCCGAGAAACGCAAGGCCCTGGAGTTCTCGATCTCATGGCTCCCGATGGGACGGCCTTTCGTCGCCCCGCCCGGCCTCCCTGCGGAACGCCTCAAGATCCTGCGCGACAGTTTCATGGCGACCGCGCAAGATCCCGAACTCCAGGCCGACGCCAAGAAGATGAACCTGGAGATCAGCCCTCTATCGGGCGAGGAGACCCAGGCTCTCGTCGAGCGGCTCTATGAGACACCGAAGCCGGTCATCCAGGCGGTTCGCCGCATCATGGTTCCCGGAATAAAATAGCTGAAAACGCGGATTTGCCTGGAAACTAACCAAACCGGCAATCATTCCGCCATCGGTGGCAGCCCTGCATCGTTGCACGTTCGCCGCGCGTGATGTTTAGTTCGAGCGAACAAACAAGGCTTAACGGCTTCGTCACAGTGCGCATCCGTCATGATGTGCGGGAGACCTCATGGCTGGTTCCAAGGCTTCACCTACCGCGACTTCCCAAAACCCGGCACGGCGAAGCACCGCGCCCGCTGTGGTCATGAAGGGCGTCAACAAGTGGTATGGGCGATTTCACGTCCTCAAGAACATCGACCTGACGGTTGCGCGCGGCGAGAAGATCGTCATCTGCGGCCCTTCGGGCTCAGGCAAGTCGACGCTCATCCGCTGTATCAATCGGCTGGAGGAGCATCAGTCCGGTCAGATCACCGTCGATGGCGTCGAGCTGACCAACGACGTCCGCAACATCGAGGCGATCCGATCCGAAACCGGCATGGTGTTCCAGCAGTTCAACCTGTTTCCGCACCTGACCGTGCTCGACAACCTCTGTCTCGCGCCCATGTGGGTGCGCAAGTTGCCGCGCGCAGAAGCCGAGAAGATCGCGCTACAGTATCTCGAACGTGTCCGAATTCCCGATCAAGCCAACAAGTATCCCGGGCAACTTTCCGGCGGACAGCAGCAGCGCGTCGCCATCGCCCGCGCACTGTGCATGAGCCCGCGCATCATGCTGTTCGACGAACCGACTTCCGCACTCGATCCAGAAATGATCAAGGAAGTGCTCGAGGTCATGATCGAACTCGCGCGGACGGGCATGACAATGCTCTGCGTCACCCACGAGATGGGCTTTGCGCGACAAGTCGCCGATCGCATCGTGTTCATGGACAAAGGCGAGATCGTCGACGACGCGCCACCCGAGGAATTCTTCAACAATCCACGGTCAGACCGCACGCGCCAATTCCTCGCGCAAATCTTGAACCACTAATCGCGTACCACCACGTCGCGATTCCGGCATTCACAACACCAGGCCGAATCAACAAAAGGAAGTCCGTCCGTCATGTTGAAACGCAGCTTGATCGCGGTCGCCACCGCCACCCTCGCACTGGGTATCTGTACGACTGCAAACGCCGGCTCGAGGCTCGACGCGGTGAAGGCGCGCGGCCAACTCGTCTGCGGCGTGAACACGGGCCTCGCCGGCTTCGCGCTCGCCGATAGCACGGGCAAATGGACCGGCATCGACGTCGACCTGTGCCGCGCCATCGCAGCATCGATGTTCGGCGACGCCGAAAAGGTCCGCTATGTGCCGCTCAACACGCAGCAGCGCTTCACGGCATTGCAGACCGGCGAAGTCGATATTCTCTCGCGCAACACGACGTGGACCCTCACCCGCGACACGCAGCAGGGCCTCAACTTCGCAGCAACGCTCTACTACGACGGCCAAGGCTTCATGGTCGCCAAGAAGCTCGGCGTGAAAAGCGCCAAGGAACTGGACGGCGCCGCCGTATGCGTGCAGCCCGGCACGACGACCGAGCTGAACCTCGCCGACTACTTCCGCGCCAATAACATGAAGTTCAAACCCGTCGTCATCGAGAACTTGCAGGAGGTCAACGCCGCCTTCTTCGCAGGTCGGTGCGACGTGCTTACGACCGATGCCTCGGGCCTCGCCGCGATCCTGACCAAGGACGCGCCGAACAAGGGCGCCGATCACGTGATATTGCCGGAGCTGATCTCCAAAGAGCCGCTCGGTCCCGCGGTCGCTCAAGGCGATGAGCAGTGGATCGACATCGTCAGATGGACGATCTTCGCGCTGCTCGAAGCCGAGGAATACGGCATCTCTTCCACCAACGTCGAGCAGCTGGCGAAGGATACGACCAATCCGAACATTGCCCGCATTCTCGGCAAGACCCCCGGCATGGGCAAGGCGATCGGCCTGCCGGAAGACTGGGTCGTCCGCGCGGTCAAAGCCGTCGGCAACTACGGCCAGATGTGGGACCGCCACATCAAACCGCTCGGACTCCCACGCGGCCTCAACAACCTCTGGAACAAGGGCGGCCTGATGTACGCTCCCCCGATCCGATGACTGTAGTGTCAGAGCCCAAGGGGGCATCCCCCCCGCGTCGCCGCTCGTTCTACGACAAGGACGTCCAGGCGATCGTCTGGCAGGCCGTGTTCTTGTGCGTCGTCGTCGCCATCGGCTGGTTCCTCTACCGCAATACGATGCAGAATCTGGCGGCCCGCAACATCAAGACCGGGTTCGATTTCCTCGGCAGCGAAGCGGGCTTTGAAATCGGCGAGACCCTTATCGCCTACTCACCGGCTGCGAATTACACCCGTGCCCTCGCCGTCGGCTTTCTCAACACTTTGCAGGTCGCGATCATCGGTATCGTACTGGCGACGTTGCTCGGCATCGCCGTCGGCATCGGCTCGCTGTCCAAGAACTGGCTCGTCGCCAAACTCACCGCCGGCTACATCCACTTCCTGCGCAACATCCCCGTCCTGCTGCAGATCGTGCTCTGGTACACGATCCTGATTTCCGAGCGCTTCCTCCCAGGGCCGCGTCAGGCAGAAGCGTTCCTCGGCATATTCGCTACCCAGCGCGGCGTCTATTTTCCGGTGCCTCAGGCCCACGCTGGCTGGACCGCGGCACTCGTCGGTTTCCTGCTCGCCGCCGTCGCCTTGACGCTGATGTCGCGATGGAATGCGCAACGCCGCGAGGACACAGGCACCGCGCGATCGCTCTTCCTGCCAGGCGTTGCGCTGTTGATGGGCGTGCCCTTTCTGGCATGGGCACTGAACGGAGCGCCGACCGCGATCGACTGGCCTACGCTACGCGGTTTCAATCTCTCCGGTGGCGCACGCATCACTCCGGAATTCGCCGCGGTACTCTTCGGACTCACGGTCTACACGTCCGCGTTCATCGGCGAGATCGTCCGCTCCGGCATAATGGCCGTCCCCAAAGGCCAGACGGAAGCCGCCCGCGCGCTCGGGTTAAAACCCTCGGTCATCCTGCGCAAGGTGATCCTGCCGCAAGCCATGCGCGTGATCGTCCCGCCGCTCACCAGCCAATACCTGAACCTCACGAAAAACAGCTCATTGTCCGTCGCCGTCGGTTATCCCGATCTCGTCAACGTCGCCAATACCACGATCAACCAGACCGGCCAGGCTATCGAAGGGGTCACGATCATCATGATCGTCTACCTCGTCACGAGCCTTGCGACATCGGCGTTCATGAACTGGTACAACGAGCGCATCGCGCTGGTGGAGCGCTGAGATGGAAGCGGCCCCGCCGAAGATTCTCGATGACCGCGCGCAGTGGCTTCGCGCCAATCTGTTCTCCAGTCCCCTGAACAGCGCCCTGACCATACTGATCCTCGTTGCCCTCGCCTTAGTCGTGCCCAAGATCCTCTCGTGGGCTTTGTTCAACGCGGTTTTCGCGCCCGACCCGCAGGCTTGCCGCGCAGCGAAAGGCGCGTGCTGGGGCTTCATCGTCGAGAAGTTCCGGCTGATGACGTTCGGCACGTACCCTTACGAGCAGCAATGGCGTCCGCTCGCCGTTACCATCCTGCTCCTGTCGCTGATCGGCGCGACGATGAATCTACGGCTGTGGGGCCGCCGCCTCTGGATCACCTGGGCCATCTGCGTGCCGCTGATGTGGATCCTCATGCGCGGCGGGTCGATCCGCATCCCCTGGGTGCTCATATCAGGCGCACTCGTCCTGACAGGGCTCATCGGCCTTGCGCGAAACATCGGCTTCCGTGATTGGCGCTTCATCAGCACCTTGGTTCTACTTCTTGCGGGCGTATACCGCTTCGCCAGTTCAGGCGTATTCGACTATCCGCTCTTCCTCGCCACCGGCATGCCTCTCGTCGAAACCGACAAATGGGGCGGCTTGCCGTTGACGCTCATCCTCTCCGCCAACGGCATCGTTTTCTCCTTCCCACTCGCCGTCGCCCTCGCTCTGGGGCGCCGCTCCGAGTTACCGGTCATACGAGCGTTATCCGTCGGCTACATCGAGATCGTACGCGGCGTACCGCTCATCACCGTGCTGTTCATGGCGAGCCTGATGATCCCGCTGTTCCTGCCTTCGGGGATCACCGTCGACAAACTTCTGCGCGCCCAGATCGGCTTCATCCTGTTTGCTGCCGCCTACGAGGCCGAAGTGATCCGCGGCGGATTGCAGGCCGTTCCAAAAGGCCAGTACGAAGCGGCCGACGCGCTCGGCCTGTCCTACTGGAACAAGATGGGCCTGATCGTTCTGCCGCAAGCGCTGAAGGTCGTGATCCCCCCGATGGTCAATACCTTCATCGGCTTTTTCAAGGACACGAGCCTCGTCATCATCATCGGATTGTTCGACTTGCTGGGCGCGGTGCGACTAGCGTCGAGCGACGTCGAGTGGCGCATATTCTACGTCGAAGGTCTCGTGTTCGTGGCTCTCGTCTACTTCGCGTTCTGCTACACCATGGCCGTCTACGCCCGCAGACTCGAGACCCACCTCAACGTCACGACGGGACGGTAGTGAAACTCACGAGCGTATCGTCCCCGCGAGCACGCGCCCACCGGACTTTGCCTGGGCCCAAATGCGACCAAGGTCCCAAGAGCGCTCGGCGTCGCGCAGAGTTCTGACGAGCCGTGCTCGCTGTGCCTCGGGCAACCGGTCCGAAATCGCCGCCCACACGGCGTCGACGTTGTAGCTCGCGGCATTCGCCGCGAGACTGCAGGGGATCACATCCTCCAGCGAAAACCCGAGATCAACGGCCGCGGCTTCAAGCGCACTACGGATAGAAACCGCCTTCGCCGAATCCGACGCAGTAAGATCGTAGGGAGGCCTCCATTCGTTGAACGGACGGAGACGGTCCACATGTGTCAGCACCAGAATGACGGGCGGCATACGCCGTTCCGGGCGACTCCCGAAATGCTCCCGCACCGCTATGAGCGAGCGCCGGTCGAGATCGCGATCCGCACGATTGGCAGCGCACACCCAGATCAGCAGATCGGCCCTCAGCACTTCCCCGAAGAACGTTGCGCTCGGAAGCTCATCTGCGGCAAGACCGGGGCTGTCAACGATGAGCGCCGCAGGCAATCCGTCCCGCTCGAGCCGATAGGGCGTGAACCGCGCCGTCGCCGGCAATGCATCCACGGCCGCGCGCGCTTCGAGCCCGAGCGCATTGACGAGACTCGACTTGCCCGCACTGACCTGGCCCGCGACCAGCAATCTCAACGGCTCGGCCAATGGCCCATCCGCCTCAGCGAGGTCCCTGACCGAACCAGCCGAGACATGCCCTTCGACCAATTCCGGCGCCAGCCGCAGCCTGCCCCCGTAGAGATCGATCGCCGCTCGTCCGACTTCTTCGACGAACACCGTCGCAAGCCGCTGGGCAATATGGCTCTTGCTCCACGCCATCAACTCCTTGCTGACACGTTCGCGCACTTCGTTGGCGATCGCCGATGCGGGATTGACCATCCGCAACACCCGCCAAACGCTCCACGCCTGCTCGGCCACCTCGATAGCCCCGCGCCACCCGTAGAGCGTCCGCATCTGCGCGAGCGTCAACCTGTCGGACAATGGCACGCTGTCGCGAACGAACTTATTGAGCCGGTCCGATACGCGCGTTATCAACGCCAATGCCTCGGGAGCCGTAAACTGCAACAGGGGATCTTTGCGTTCCGGATGCAGCGCTGTAGCGACCGCCTCGACGGTCCGTTGGCCAAGCTCGATCACATCGGCGCGCGTCGCGACTTTTTCCGGATCGACACCAGCAGCCACTTCACGCACACGCGCCCACGCGGCATTCTCCGCCGGCGTCCAGCTCGCGTCACCTATTGTGCCCTTCACCTGCCCCGCGCTGGCTGAAACCGAAGCCGCGCCTTGTGCGCCCACGCCGGCTCCCGCCCTGACCGACGACAGCAGCCAGCGTTGAACGGCCCACGCCAACAAAGTGGAACCGCACGCAGCGAGCGCCCACCAGGGCAAAAGCCCGCGCTCCCAAAGCCACAACGACCCCAGCGGCACCAGCGAAAACAAGGGTAGCGATAGCCCGATACCGATGAGCGTCCAGCGAAGGATCCTGATCGCGGAGCTATCCTGCTTCAAGGCGTCCGCCCCGGGAAGCGATCTGCTCCCATCTTGAACGCCCCGCGCAATGCTTCCTCGTAAGCTTCCTTCACGCCGCTCGTTCCCTCACCGCCACCTCGACGCCGTTCGAGATAAACCTGCGCAGCCTTGCCGAGCGCATAGGTCGTTGCAAAGCTCATGGCCGCAGCAGCGGCGGCACCCGCAGTCTGTCCATAGACTGGAATGAGCTTGGCGATTTGCCGGGCACCGAACGTAGTCGCCATCCGCGTCAGCAAGCCCGCACCGAGCGCGCCCGCGATCTCACCGACCATCCGCCGGTCCCACGCAACGCCATGGATGTCTGCAAGACTATGCAGCAGCTTCGCTTGAATGGCCGGAACCGCCACGGCGCCCGCCACCGGCAAAGCATCCGCAGCTCCAGCCGCCATGGCATAGCCCAGAATGTGCTGCCCTGCCCGCCGCGCGACCTCACCACCTCCATCACCTGCGGCCAATGCCGCGACGACGCCATCGGGCGCAATCCGCAACAGCGCCGCATGCAGTGCCTCGATGCCGTAGAGCGCAGGCTTGAGACCATCGTCGTCTCGGGTGAAATCGAGGGGCACGAACGCCACCGCGCCGCGCCCCGGCAAGCGGCCGAATTGATCCCTCTGCCACGCCAGCATCCGTCCGAGATCCCCAGGCAACGCGGCGGCTGCCCGGCCGGCGTCGTCGAACGGATAGGGCACGATATGCCCCTCACCGTGTGCATATGCTTCGTGCAGGCACGTCTGCGCCACCAGGATCGGCCAATCCGGCTTGCGCGCCCGAACCGCAGCGACGACATCCAGCACGGCGTCCTGGGCCGCATCCGTCGCCTTCATCACGACGAGCAGCAACTGTGCCTGCGCCTCGGCGACTTCGATATCGGCATGATGGTCGTAGGCAGCCTCGCCCAGCCCGCGCGTGTCTAGAAACCGAATGACCGGTGCATCGCTGGGATGCTCGTAGATCCGCGCTGTCGCCGTGCACGCCTTGAAGCCGCTGCCGATCTCCGCTTCGCTGGCACCCGTCAGCCCTCGTACGATCGAACTCTTACCCGATTGCACCTTGCCCAGCAGCCATACGACGGGCGCTGCTCCGGCAGCCTTCGAAGCAATCGCAGCGTCTATTGCAGGGTCGCGTACAGGCGCCGCAGCAGCGTTCCAAACATCCCCCAGGGATGCGGAAATGCGCTTGGCCAATGATCCAGGCTCGGAGGGTCCATCGTTCATCCCAGGCAATATAAGTACAGCGCCCCTTGGCGGGTATGCCTTTGAGACATCTTTCTCGAACATGCGCACAAATAGCGATCGCGCGCCCCCCTGCATTCGGCAGATTGCCTGCAAAGGGCACAGTCCATGTGCTGGCTGGGGGACTGCCATGTGTTCCCGAGACAACTAAGAGCCTCTTGCAAAACGCCGCAAGGCGGATCGGTTGCGGGTGGTCGGCGACCGTCGGCGGGGCGCCTTGTCGTTGCATGTGATTACATGACGCCCCTCACGCCGCAATTCACACACACCTCGACCGTCGGCGCCCTTCATTCCCGGAT
>CANJPN010000082.1 GCA_947475855.1 Bradyrhizobiaceae bacterium | reverse complement strand
GACCGTGACCGCAGGCACTGCGAACGCGATGCCGACGTTGCCGCCGGATGGGCTGTAGATCGCAGTGTTCACGCCGACCACCTCGCCATCGAGATTGAACGTCGGGCCACCGGAATTGCCGCGATTAACCGCGGCGTCGATCTGCATGTAGTCGTAAGGGCCCTCGGCAATGCCACGGGCGAGTGCCGAGACGATGCCGGCCGTTACCGTGCCGCCCAGGCCAAACGGGTTGCCGACTGCCAGCACCCAGTCGCCGACTCGGCTGTCTTTGGCCGCGAACTTGACGAACTGGAATTTACGATCCGACTTGATCTTGAGCAGCGCGATATCGGTGCGCGGGTCGGTGCCGACCAAAGTCGCCTCGAACTTGTTGTCCTTTTCCGGACCATCGAACACGACTTCGATTTTGTCGGCCTTGTCGATCACGTGATTGTTCGTGACCACGTAGCCGTCCTCTGAGACGACGAAGCCGGAGCCTTGTGCCTGAACGGGGCGCGGGTTCGCACCGCCGCTGCCGCCGCCACCGAAGTCGCGCGGCAGGTTGCGGAAGAACTCGTTCCACTCCTCGGGCAGGCCCGGGATTGGCGGACGCTGCGGATTGGCACGGGGCGGGTTGCCGCGGTCGGCCGGCCGCTGCGCCGTGGCGCGACCGCCGCTGGAAACGGAAATGCTGACGACGGCGGGTTTAACCCTCTCGACGATGTCGGCGAAGCTGAGCGGCGCACGCCCCATCGGGGTCATGACGGTCTGCTGGTCGGCGCGCTGCGCCTGCGCGGGCACGCCGCTCGTCATGGTGGCCAGGGCGATGATGCTGGTCCCTAGCAGTGTCGCAGCGGCAATGCGCGCGCCGCGGCGGCGAATGGCCGTCGGAGCCAAGGAAGTGGTGTTGGCGATCATGGGCGTCCCTTTCGTCTGCTCGCCCGGGGGTCCGGGAGAAAACTCTCCTTCCGTCCGCCCTCGAGTACGAGATCGGCCCGGAATTTGCTGACTTCAATACAGCTTGGAGCGTTACCTCTGGCTTTCGGCCACATTAAATAGCGGTAATGTTTCGGATCGAGGCGGATGGCCGACAGGGATTGGTTCGACATGCATCGCGTGTGTGGAGTTGGCACAACCGGGTTCGGCGGTCGCAGGGCGCTGCCGGCAACGGTCGCGTGGACTTTCGGCCTGGGATTCGCAGCGCTGATTGCATCGTCGTTCGAAGCAGCCGCCCTCCCCCCCTGGGGCCAGGCCAAGACGTCGCCGCCCGCGTCCACGTCCGATACGCTCGTGAGCAAAATCGCGGTATTCGGCGAGGATAATCGCAAGCGCATCCCCAAGCGCCTCGACGCTCTGCGCGGCTCGATCGGCGTTATCTACAATGAGCGGTCGCGCACGGTCTGCTCGGCCTTCTGCGTGGCCGACGACGTGATCGCGACGGCAAGCCATTGCGTGTTCCGCACGAAGGGTGAAACGCCGCCGCCACCGGAAAAATTCTTCTTTGCAAGGCCCGGCACGGCTTCAGGCAGCGTGCGCTTTGCTGGTACCGCGAGCCGAACTGCTGCCCAGCACATCGTTGCCGGCATGGTTGGCATCAACACCAAGCCGCCTATCGACGCCTCCCGCGATTGGGCGCTCGTGAAGCTGCAAAGCCCGGCTTGTCGCGGCAAGAACTTGCCAGTTGTACCAATGACCCCGGATGATATCGAAACCGAAGCGAACGCTGGCCGGTTGTTCCAAGCCGCCTTCCATCGCGACTTCGGCCGCTGGGCGATGGCCTATTCTCAACCCTGCTTCGGCGGCCGTCGCGGTGAGGCCAACGTCGCCGGCCCTGTCGTCAACGACCGCGATTTCAATGATCCGCTGAACCTCGTGCTCCACTCCTGCGACACCGGCGGCGCATCGTCGGGCTCGCCTTTGCTGATCGAGTCGGCGGAAGGCCCAAAGGTTGTGGCGATCAACGTCGGCACGTTCGTGCAGTCGCGTGTCATGATCGAGGAGGGAGGCGTCGTGAAGCGCGCCCCGCCCTCACCTGTCGCGAATACGGCGGTGAGCACGATCGCATTTGCGGGCAGGATCGATGCGTTGCGCTCGGCAACGGTATTGACGACGGCGACGGATATTCGCGCACTGCAACAGTTGCTGATCTCCGCGCGGCTTCTCGACGGCCCTCCGACCGGCCGCTTTGAAAGCGAAACTCGCTCAGCCATCGAGCAATTCGAAGTGGGGGAGGGTTTGACTGTGCTCGGCGTTCCCACCCGCGCCCTGCTCGAACACCTTACTCGCAACGGCACCACGCGCTGAGGTGGCGCTAAGAATTCCCTCCGTCCTTCAGCATCGCATCGAGGCGTGCTTGCTCGGCAACCGACAGCGGCTTGACCTTCGCCTCGCGGACAAGGCGGTCGCGGCGCACCTTCATCAACAGGAAGATCAGCGTCAGCAACAGCATGGCCGGTGGCCCGAGCCAGAGCAGCAGCGTAGACCCATTGACGGGCGGCTTCAGCAGCACGAACTCGCCATAGCGCGCGACGACGTAGTTCATCACGGCCGCGTCGCTGTCTCCAGCGGTCAAGCGCTCGCGCACCAGAAGTCTGAGGTCGCGTGCGAGCGGTGCGTTGGAATCGTCGATCGACTGGTTCTGGCAGACCAGGCATCGCAGGTCGGCCGAAAGTGCCCGCGCGCGGGCTTCGAGCTTCGCATCCGGCAGCACCTCGTCGGGTTGTACCGCAAGAGTTGGCCCCGCAGCGAGCAGCGCCATTATCAGACCGGCGAACGCCACGATGATGGCATTGGCGCAGCCGGCACGAACAAACGCGCAAAAGGCTCGGCTCATGTCGTTACTCCGCTGGCAATGGCCCGGACCGAACCCGTGCGCGCTGCGGCGCGCCGATCCGCAGCCGCCGGTCCGAAAGCGAAAGCAAGCCGGCGAAGAACATCACCAGCGTACCGATCCAGATCAACCGCACGAGCGGGTTGAAATAGAGCCGCACCACGTATCCGCCGCCAGCCTGCGCGTCACCGAGCACCGTATAGAGATCGCCGCGCCAAGACGCATGAATACCGGCCTCGCTGGTCGTCTGCCGCGGCGCATCGTAGAGCCGCTTCGCCGGATTGAGCTCGACGATCGCGCGCCCGCCGCGAGACACTTCGAGCACCCCGACTTCCTCGCGGTAGTTGGGACCGCGCCGCGGTGCCGCCCCCTTGAAGGTGAGGCTATACCCGCCGATCTGCGTCGTCTGCCCTTCGCGCATGACGATCACCTGCTCGCTCTGGTAGGCCGTCATCGACACGATGCCGATCGTCATGATGCCGGCGCCGGCGTGTGCGAACGAGCTGCCCCAAACCGAGCGCGGCAAGCCTGCGATCCGCTGCAACGCCGTAGCGAGCGGCACCGAGCCCAGGCGCCCACGGTGTGCAATTTCCGACAGCGCGCCCGCAATCACCCACAGCCCCAGGCCGATGCCCAGCGGTGCGAGCCAAGGCCCCCGGCCGCCGATCGCCATCGTCACGACGATTCCCGCGAACGCGATCGCCGCCGCCCACACCAACCGCTGCATCGCGGCGTAGACGTCCCCGCGCTTCCAAGCCAGGAAGGGCCCGAACGGCAGCGCGACCAGCAGCGCCAGCATCAGCGGCCCGAACGTCGCGTTGAAATAGGGCGGCCCGACCGAGATTTTGCCGCCGGTGACGGCCTCCAAACCGAGCGGATAGAGCGTGCCGATCAGCACGGTGCCGCACGCGACCGTCAGCAGCACGTTGTTGAGCACGAGCGCGCCCTCTCGGCTGATCGGCGCGAATAAGCCCCCGGCCTTCAGCGTCGACATCCGCAACGCGAAAAGTGTGAGCGCTCCGCCACAGAAAATCGCCAGGATCAGCAGCACGAAAGTGCCGCGCGCCGGATCGACCGCGAACGCATGCACCGACGTGAGCACGCCCGAGCGCACCAGGAACGTCCCCATCAGCGAAAGCGAGAACGCGAGGATGGCGAGCAGGATCGTCCAGACCTTCAGCGCCTCGCGCTTTTCCATCACAACCGCCGAATGGATCAGCGCGGTCGATGCGAGCCAAGGCATCAGCGAGGCGTTCTCGACAGGATCCCAGAACCACCAGCCACCCCAGCCCAGCTCGTAGTAGGCCCAGAACGAGCCGAGCGCGATGCCGAGCGTAAGCATCATCCACGCAGCCAGCGTCCACGGCCTCACCCAGCGCGCCCAGGCTGCGTCGATGCGGCCTTCGATCAATGCCGCGACCGCGAAAGAGAACGAGACGGAGAGCCCGACGTAGCCCGCGTAGAGAAATGGCGGATGGATTGCGAGAGCAGGGTCCTGCAGGATCGGGTTCAGGCCACGGCCCTCGATCGGCGCATCGATGATGCGCAGGAAAGGGTTCGACGTGAGCAGAATGAAGAGCAGGAACGCGAGCGCGATCGACGATTGCACCGCCAGGACGTTGGCGCGCAGCGAGTGTGGCAGATGCCCGCCGAAGGTTGCCACCGCGGCGCCGAACGAAGCCACCATCAGCACCCACAGCAGCATCGAGCCTTCGTGGTTCCCCCACACCCCGGAGATACGGTAGATCAGCGGCTTGGCCGAATGCGAGTTGGCGTACACGTTCTCGACCGAGAAGTCGGACACGACGTAGGCGTACATCAGCGCCAAGAAAGCGAGCAGGATGAGGGCCGCCTTGACGATGGCCGCGGGCACTGCGAGTGCCATCAACTGGTCGCGCTGCAGAGACGATAGGCCAGCGAGTTGTCCTGCCGCCAGCGGCGCCAGCATCTGCACGAGGGCGACCGCGACCGCCAGCGTCAGTGCGAAATGTCCAAGCTCTGCGATCATGGCTTGCCTGCACCTTTGGCCGTGATCGGCTGATCTTTTACGGCTTGCCCGTCCTTCCCGTGTTGCCACAGGCCTTGCTCTTTGAGCGCCTTGGCGACCTCGGGCGGCATGTACGTCTCGTCGTGCTTGGCGAGCACCGTGTCCGCGCGGAACACGCCGCCTTGATCGATGCGGCCTTCGGTGACGACGCCTTGGCCCTCGCGGAACAGATCGGGTAGGACGCCGCGATAGGTGACTTCGATAGTGGAGCCCTTATCGGTAACGCTGAACCCGACGTCGGTGCCGCCGCCGCGCTTGATCGAGCCCTCGAGCACGAGTCCGCCGAGCCGGAACCGCTGCCCGTCTTTCACCTTTCCGGCCTTCACGTCGCTGGGCGTGTGGAAGAACACGATCGTGTCGCGTAGCGCCGTCATCACGAGCAGTCCCGCAATCATCAGCACGATGACCCCGCCGCCGATCATGATTCCCCGGCGTTGCTTGCGCGTCATGGGGCAGCACCTCCCGCGAACGTCCTCATGACTTCAACCCCAGGCCCTTGGCGAACGCGTTGAGTTCGATCAGCGCTTTCTCGTCGCCGGCCAGCGCTTTTCGCGCGTCCAGCAAGGCCGCTTCGGCTTTTTTGTTATCGCCGAGCACCGTCCACGAGCGCATCAGCTTCTGCCATCCCTCGATATCGCGGCCGTTGGCCTTCAGGCGTTGCGCCAGACCATCTACCATTTGTTGGATGACCTGACGCCTCTGCGCCTCCGGCAGTCCTGCGACTGCTTCGGCCGCTGTTTCCGAGGGGCCCGATGCCCCACCTCCCCGGCGCTCGGCGATCGCTTCCAGGCGCTCCATCAGGAAGGCGCGCCACGGCGCTTGCGGCGGCGTCTCCTGTGCAAGTCTACGATAGGCAGCCTCGGCCTCGTCGAGATCGCCGTCCTGTTCTTTGGCGAGCGCGAGACCGAACACCGCGTCGGGACGGCCGGGCTCGAGCTCGAGAATCCGCTGATAGGCCTTGCGCGCTGTCTCGGTGACGATCCCGTCGTTCGCCATCACGCTGCTTTCGGCAAGTCCCGACAGCCGCCGCGTCGTCTCGCCGATCGTATCGATGGCGCGCTGGAAGGCGTCGGCCGCCTCCTGATAGCGTTCCAGACGCAGGTACACGGGTGCCAGCACGTCCCAGCCCTGGCCGTCACGAGGATCGGCTCTCAGCCGAGCCTCCACGCGCGCGATCAACTCCTCCACGTCGGCGCCCGGGCTCGGCGCCTGGGCCAGCCGCTCAGCCACGGGGCGGCCCGGCAGCGACGGCGAACCGAGGGTGGTGTAGATGCCGAGTGCGATCGCCGGAATGGCGCACGCGACGATCATGAATGCGCGCTCGTTTGATGCGCCGGCCGTCGCCGCAGGCGAAGTGCCGCTGCTTTTGGCGGGCGTGGCGTCGCCAGACGAACTCGCGAGCAGCCGGCGGGCAATTTCGATGCGCGCTGCTTCGGCCTCGGCCTGGGTGATCAGGCCCCGCGCGAGTTCGGTTTCGATTTCCGCGATCCGATCCTTGTAGACCGCGACATCGGCGGCGACCCTGGGCATTGCATGGTCCGACACGGCGTCGGCGCGGCGCAACAGCGGGCGCGCCACGGCCAGCACCGTGACGGCCGATAACAGCGCAGCCAAGATCCAGAAGAACAGCATCGCGGCTCCACACCCTCGCGGACTTTTCCCGCGCACCAATGGGAATAGGGTCGCGCAGCCCCGAGCGCAAGCCGAGCAGCGGTTTGATGACCGCGTGTCACGTCGAAAGAGTAGGCCTCCAACACTCCGTGGCAGCGTTCAGTCGTCCGGAAGGCATCGACGATCTGCCATTGGTGCTCCCCGGCAGGCGTCAGCCGATATTAGACCAAGTGCCGTCGGGGTTGCGGCAGGCGGTGCCGCGCATGGCCTGCGGCCGCCCGTCGATATAGACTGTGTGCGTGAACTCCCGGCACGGCTGCGGCCCGCGATAATACGAGGGGCCCGGAACGACCTCACCGTAGCGGCCGTTGTCGGGGTTGCGCCAGCGCACGGGCTGGTTGGTCTGGCCGCGCTCGAATGCATCCATTTCCGCCTGCTGGGCATAGCGGCGGTCGCGGTCGTCGAGCGATTTTCCGATCTCGTTGCCGACCACGCCTCCGACGACTGCGCCAAGCACCGCGCCGACGACACTGCCCTTGCCGCGGCCCATCTGGCTGCCGAGCACGCCGCCCGCCACTGCGCCGGCGACAAGACCCTGGTCTTGCTTGGGCGCATTACCTGGGCCGCTGCAGCCCGCAAGCACAGCTCCGGCCATCGCAACAGCGATCAACTTATTGAGTTTGCTCACGACGTACTTCCCCTCGACGTCCTCAGGCAATTCGAATTTGCAGCAAGCAGGCCGTCCCGATGCCCACCAGACGCACTGAGGCTACCGCTACAACACGTTTCAGATATGTCCGTCGATTCGGGCGAAAGTTCGATTGCATCTGAATGGTATACACTGTGCCGATTTCGTCACACGGCAGGCAATTCAAGCCGCACCAGCAGCCCTCCGAGCGGTGAGGCTTCGAGCGAGAACCCCCCGGTATAGGAGGTTGCTATATCGCTGACGATCGACAACCCCAGCCCCGAGCCTGGTTTTGTCTCATCCAGCCGCAGGCCTCTCTTGCCGATCCGTTGGCGTTGCTCCGCCGTTAATCCAGGTCCGTCGTCCTCGACGGAAATGGTGAGACGCTGACGTCCGGTCCGGCCTTCTCCCGGCAGCGCCTTGACCGTGAGATGCACCGTCGAATCTGCCCACTTGCAGGCGTTATCGACGAGATTTCCAAGCATCTCCTCGAGATCCTGCTTCTCGCCCTGGAACCGGATCGCTTCAGGGCAATCGATGACGATCGAGACTTCCTTGTCGCGATATATTCTCTCTAGGGCGCGCTTCAGCGATTGAGCGACCGGCAACACGTCCGTGGCGCGGCCGATCACGCCCGCGCGAGCCGCCATCTGTGCACGATCGAGGTAATGCCCGATCTGATCGCGCATCAACTGCACCTGCTCCTGCACCTTGACGGCGAGCGGGCTCTTCTCCTCCCGCGCTTCGTTGGTGATCACGGCGAGCGGCGTCTTCAGCCCGTGCGCGAGATTGCCGACCTGCGTCCGCGCTCTTTCGATGATGTCCTGGTTGGACTGGATCAGCGCATTGATCTCGGTCTGCAGCGGTTCGATTTCCATCGGCAGCTTGGATTCGAGCCGCGAGGCCTGCCCCGTGCGAATGGCCGTCAGTCCGCGCTCGATTTCCCGCAGAGGTAGCAGGCCGAACCGAACCTGAAACAGGGTGAGCGCCATCAACCCGAAACCGACCAGCGACAGGGCAACGACCAGCCGCGCGCGAAAGGCGGCGACCCGCGCCTGCGGCCACTCGACGGGCCCCGCGACGAGATAGGAATACCGCGGCCCGCTTTCGTCCCCGCCGAGCGCTTGGATCATCTCCGCGACGCGCAATGCTTGCCCGTTCGGCCCCTTCGCAAGCGTCCACCGCACACCGAAGGTGTCGGGGGCTACGGCCTTTTCGTAGGGTGAGGCGAGCGTCTCGCTGGCCAACGACTTGGATACCAGCGTTCGCCGGCCTTCTGCGCCTTCCGTGGGCTTGATCTGCCAGTACCAGCCGGAATGGTTGATCTCGAACAGCGGCTCTCCAACGTCGCGCGGCGCGCCGGGCTCGGCCTGCGTGTGGTCTGAGCTGTCGGTGTAGACCACGAGCAGCAGGGTCTTGATACGCTCGTCGAAGCTGGAATCGACTTCTTGCCGGTAGAGCGAGAAAATGATCAGACCGGCAAGCGGCAGCGCCACGAGCGTCCAAAGAACGGCAGTGGCGAACAGCCGGAACGCGAGTGAATTAAGCCGCATCGGCTTCCGTGCTGAGCCTGTAGCCGAGGCCGCGGACTGTCGTGATCACTTCGCCCGGAATCTTCTTGCGCAACCGCCCGATGAAAACTTCGATGGTGTTGCTGTCGCGGTCGAAATCCTGGTCGTAGAGGTGCTCGACGAGCTCGGTCCGTGACACGACGCGCTCCCGATGGTGCATCAGATAGGCGAGCAACCGGTACTCGTGCGACGTGAGCTTGATCGCTTGTCCGTCGTAGGACACGCGCGCAGTTTTGGTATCGAGCCTCAGCTTGCCGCAGTCGAACTCGGCCTTGGCATGCCCCGCAGACCGGCGTAGCTGGGCCCGGACGCGGGCTAGCAGCTCTTCCATGTGGAAAGGCTTGGCGAGATAGTCGTCCGCGCCCGCGTCCATGCCGGCGACCTTGTCGCTCCACCGGTCACGCGCGGTCAGAATGATGACCGGAAACTTCTTCTCTGCGCGCCGCCACTGCTCGAGTATCGACAGCCCGTCCATCTTGGGTAAGCCCAAATCGAGAATCACGACATCGTAGGGTTCGGTGTCGCCCAGGAAGTAACCATCCTCACCATCTTTGGCGCTGTCGACGGCATAGCCGGCATCGCCAAGTGCCTTGACGAGTTGGCGGTTGAGGTCGGGTTCGTCTTCGACAACGAGAACGCGCAAGGGGTGTCTCCAGACAGCGGAATTGGCGTGCCATTATACCGCCAAGCTCGTCTAAAGCCTAGCGCGGGTTCATCGCCGGAAGCGTACCCGTGGCTTTGAAACACCCGCCAAAACAAGGGCTGGCCCTAGCAGCACCTGCCATCGCCCCGAACTTGGCTGCATCAATCGAATGGATGTCGCGCATCGACCACGAGCGTCCGCATCGTGCCTTCACCACCTCGAACCGTCAGCCGGTAGACGTAGCGGTCCTGGTCCCGGCACAGCGCGCTGCGCAGGATCTGAACCGACGACCGATCGCGTGCGAGCCTGTCGACCAGTTCGATCGGCACGAGCCCCTCGCGGCGTACGATGGGAGCAGCCTCCGACCAGTCGGAAATACAAGCAAGCTGCGCCTGCGGAGCGGACGAGTTGAGCAGCGTCGCGGCAATCAACGCGGCTACCGCCGCTGAGATAATGGATAAATGTCGCATGGCGGTCCAGTTACCGTTTGCCGCCTGAATGCTGGATGAATGGTCGGATTTACCATCCACAGAAAACAAAAGGCATGTGGAGAACTGTTCGCCGGTAAGTATTCGCGAGCCCGATGGAAAGCCTCGGGTGCCCCAAAAAGTGCTGCCCGATCGCAATGCACTTCACGGATGGATGATGGTGTGAGCGCCCTCGGCGCTATCCCTTCGACCCGGCCGTCCCGACCAGTTGAGCCGCCCTTGCCTTGAGCGCGGCGCGGTCGAGCTTGTTGGTCGAGGCAAGCGGCAAATCGTCTACGAGCCATACCGATCGCGGATGCTGGTAGGCCGGTGCATTGGCGAGCGCGAACTGCTTGATGTCATCTTCAGCGGGCTGTTGGCCGGGCTTCGGGATGATGAACGCGACGGGCTTTGTTCCCTTGATGTCGTCGTCGACCGGCACGACAGCCGCCTGCGCGATGCCAGGATGCCGCTCGAGCATGCGCTCCACATCGGCGGGATAGATGTTTTCGCCGCCCGATACGAACATGTCGTCGCTGCGGCCGACGAAATAGTGGAACCCGTTCTCGTCGCGCCGGAAAACATCACCAGTGACGTAGAACCCGTCGGCTGTGAACGGCGGCTTCAGGTCCGGCCGGTTGTGATAGCCCGACATGACCGCGGGACACTTCATCTCGAGCACGCCCTGATCGGCCAGACGGTCGTCGCCGTCCGCGAGCCGCAACTCGACCAGCCGGTGCTTGTATCCGACCGACATCTCCGGTTGCGGCAGGCCATCGGGATGCGGCCCGAAAACGACCGGCCCTGCCTCCGTGGTGCCGTAGGCATTGACGACCTGCGCCTTCGGGAACGTCCTCTTGATCGCGCTCATCAGCGCCTGGCTGACGGGGGCCGAGCCCATCCGAACGATCTCCACGCTCGACAAGTCGGTCTTCGCGACGAGATCGGCTTCGCGCAGCATCATCGCGATCATTGGCGGCACCGCCGTCAGCATCGTGCAGCGGTAGGTCTCGATCGCCGTGATGTAGTCGCGTGCGTTGAACTGCGGCAGCAGCACGATCGTCGAATGCCCGACCGCCGCGAGCTTCGACAGCGCGAGCGCATTCATGTGATAGAGCGGCGCGGCGATCAGATAGCGGTGCCGCGAAAGATCTTGGGTGCCGAGCCGCGTCTGCGCCACCCAGATGTGGCTGTGATGCGAGAGGATCACGCCCTTCGGCGTTCCGCTCGATCCGGACGTGTAGAGGAACATCGCGGGGTCGTCCGGCTTCGGCACGACCGTCTCGAATGGCCCGCGATCGAGAAATGCGTCGAAGCCGTCGCTGCCCGCCGAACTGAAGTCGACGACGGGCATCCCCTCCGGGCAATCCGCGCGCCGGGCCGCGTCGCAGAACACCATCTGCGCATCGCAATCCCCGAGGATGTAGTGGATGACCGGACGCGGAAACTTGAAGTTCACGGGGACCGCGACCAGGCCCGCACGCATGATGCCGTAGTATGTCGCCAGATACTCGAACCGGTTCGCCGACAAAATCGCGATCCGCGTGCCCCGTGCGAGACCGCGCTTGGAGAGTGCGCGCGCGACGCCCGCCGCCGCCGCGTCGATATCGCCATGCGTGAACTCGCGCGGGGCCTTCTCCCCGCCCAGATCGATGAGCGCGGTTCGCGTGAGGTCGAGGTCGCGGCGAACGAGATCGCCGAGGTTCGTGAAAGGGGACATGTTTGTCATTCGTTGTCGCAACCACCGGCGAGTAGAAACACACGCTTCTTATTTGACGTCACCGATCACCCCGTCATGGCCGCGAAGGCGGCCATCCACATTCGTGCCGTAACTCGCTCCGCGCCGTGGATGGCCCGCTGGAGTTCACCCCGGACACGGATCCGGGGCGGGCCATGACGGAAGATGAGATAAAAGAGCGGTCCCGCTCATCCCTTCGCCGGCGGCGGCGCCGTGGCATAGGTGCCGCGCCCGCTGGCGAGCAGCTTGCCCGCCTCGTCGTAGATGCTCGCTTCGGCGCAGGAAAACTGGCCGCCCATCCGCACCACCTTGCCCTTGCAGACGAGGTCGCCCTTCTTGGCGGGAGCATGATAGTCGACGCGCATGTCGACGGTCGGTGCCGGCCGAGCGAGCTTCTTGATCATGGCCCAGTCTGCGGTGAGATCGACGAGGGCTGCGAGAATGCCGCCGTGCGTCCATCCGCCTTGCGGATTGACGACCCATTCCTCGCGCCACTTCGCGCGCAGCTCGATCGTCTCGTCCGTCACGGCGGTGACGGTGAGGCCGAGCCACTGGTGGAACGGCCGCGTCAGGATCATTTCCTGGACCTTGGCGGGGGTGAGTTCGTCTGACATTGCACACTCCTTTGGCGGATCTCGTAGGTTGGGTTAGCGGTGCGGAGCGCCGCGTAACCCGACGTCTTTGGGTTACTAGAAGACGTTGGGTTACGCTCGTCAGTGCCGAGCTAACCCAACCTACGCCTACGGCGTCACCACGACCTTGCCGATAACCTTGCGGTCGCGGATCAGCGCCAACCCCTCGGCCGCCTTTTCGAGCGGCAACTCCGCATCGATCACCGGCTTCATCTTGCCCGACGAGATCATTTCCATCAGGCCCTTGAGGTCGTCGTCGTAGAAGCTGTTGGAGCCCTTCACTTCGATCTCGAAGCTCCAGATGTAGCGCAGATCCTCCTTCGGATCGTGGCCCGCGGTCGCGCCGCACACGAGCAGCTTGCCGCCGCGCTTGATGCAGCGGAGCGACGGCGCCCAGGTGTCACCGCCGGTGTAGTTGATCAGCACGTCGACGCCGCCGTCGTAGTTGCGCCGCTGCGGCTTGCCGTACTTTTCGTTGGCCCACTTCGAGAAGTCCACCTCGTTGACGTTGATCACGTGATCGGCGCCGAACTTCTTCAGCGCGTCCACCTTCTCCTGGCTCGACGTGCACGCGATCACTTCCGCGCCGAGCATCTTGGCGAGCAGGATGCATCCCGTGCCGACGCCGCCCGACGCGCCCAGGATCAGAACCTTGTCGCCGGCCTTGATCGTCTTGTGCGTGATGATCATGCGGTGCGCGGTGCCATAGGCGACGGGAAGCGAGGCGGCTTCCGCGAACGAAACCTTGTCGGGCATCGCGATGAGCTGGTCGGCGGCGACGAGGCAGTATTCCGCCATGCCGCCGTCCATCATCTCGCCCATCAGGCCCTTCTTCTTGTTGAGCGGGTTGACGAGCACCCGGTCGCCGGCCTTCCAGCCCTTCACGTCCGCGCCGACTTCCGCGATCGTGCCGGCCATGTCGAGGCCGATGATCACGGGCATAGGCACCTTGATGCCCGGCATGCCCTTGACGGTGAACACGTCGTGGTAGTTGAACGACGACGCGCCGACGCGGATCACGACGTGGCCCGGCTGGACGGCGGGGCGCGGATAGTCGGCCACCACCTCGAGTTCATCGAGGTCGCCGTGCTTGCGCAGCACCAGGGCTTTCATCGTGCTCATCGTGTCGGTTCTCCGGGCTGGGAGCGCGATCCGCGCTCCGGTCTGACTTCTTTGTCGCTGATATATCGGGTGCAGCCAAGAAAATCCTGCCGCAATTCTGCGGCGGCGCTTGGTGTCCGAAATGCGAATAGATTTCTAACTGCTGTGAAGAAATTGGCAAGGTCTACTACGATCAAGTCCTGAATCGACAGCAAAGCACTCGCAGGGCCTGTGTTGAGTCTTAAGAAGGGGTGGGCTCGGGAGGTCTGCTCCCGAGCAGGTCTGGGCAGCAGCCCAGTCGCGAAGCGCATATGCTAGGTTGAGACAAACCACTCCACCCGGACAGGTCCCGATGCGCGTCGCCGTCACGATCCCCTACTTCGATTTCTTCCCCGAGCTGAAAGCCGAGCTCGCCCGTCGCTATCCCGGCGCGAAGTTCCGCACCGACCGGCACCGCCTCAGCGAGGACCAGTTCATCGAATTCGCGCGCGGCCATGACGCTGCCGTCATCGGCATCGAGAACTTCTCCGACCGGGTTTTTACGGCACTGCCTGAACTGAAAACCCTGTCGCTCTGCTCGGCCGGAGTCGACCACATCGATCCCGCGCTCTTGAACAAGCACGGCATCCGGATGTGGTGGGCTCCGGGCATCAACAAAACCTCGGTTGCCGAACTTACCGTTTGCTTCATGATCCTCGGCCTGCGCCGCGTGCACGAGTTCTCCTCGATGCTCTATCGCGGCGAGTGGAAAGGCCCGATCGGCTTTGGCGGCGATCTGCGTGGCCGCACCGTCGGCATTCACGGCCTCGGCCACATCGGCAAGGAGGTGGCGAAGCTCCTGCAGCCGTTCGGCGTTAAGCTGATCGCCTGCGACCGCGTCGACATCTCCGACTTTTGCCGCCAGTACAACGTAGAGAGCGTCAGCGCCGACGAGCTGTGGGCGCGCTCGGATGTCCTCACGATCCACTTGCCGAAGAACTCCACGACCGTAGGCATGTATACGCCCAAGGTGCTGGCCAAGCTCAAACCCGGCATGGTGCTCATCAACTGCGCACGCGGCATGATCGTCGACGAGGCGGGCCTTGCGGCCGAGCTTCAGTCGGGCCGCATCGCGGCTGCCTGCTTCGACGTGTTCGCGATCGAACCCGCCAACAACAACCCGCTGCTGAAGCTGCCCACCCTGTTCGCCTCTCCGCACATCGGCGCGACCACGCTCGAAAGCTGGGCCGCGATGCTCTGCTCCGGCATGGACGGCGTCGAAAAGCCATGGGAACCAAAAGTTGGCGTGTACCCGTTCGATTGACGGGGCACCGTAGGGTGCAATAGCAAAGCGTATTGCACCGGTCCGAGAACTTATCGGTGCAATACGCGCAACCGCGCTATTGCACCCTACGAAGTCGCCTGACTGTCGTGACGGGCAATTCAGCCAAGCTGGGAGGAATCGATGTTTATGAGACACGCGGCCGTTGTAGCCGCCGCAGCGCTGGCCGCACTTGCTGCGACGGCCCCCGCCCACGCCCAGCAGGCCTCGCTCAAGATCATCCTGTTCCCCGGTCTGTCGAACCTTGCGATACTCTCGGCACAGCACAAAGGCTTCTTCTCCAAGCGCAATATCGCAGTGGAGGTCGTCAACACGCCGAACTCTGACGAACTGCGCCACGGCCTTGCTGCCGGCCGCTACCAGATCGCGCATGCTGCCGTGGACAACGCCGTCGCCCAGATCGAGAACGACAAGGTCGACGCCTCGATCGTGATGGGCGGAGATGGTGGCCTCAATCTCCTCATCGTGCAGCCCGAGATCAATTCGCTGGAGGATCTCAAGGGCAAGACCGTCGCGGTCGACGCGGTCAACACGGCCTATGCGTTCCTGCTCTACAAGATGCTCAAGGTGAAGGGCCTGGAGCGCGGCAAAGACTATCAGGTGTTCCCGGCTGGCGGCACGGGGCAACGTCTCGCTGCGATGCGCGACAACAAGCAGAACGCGTGGGCTGCCATGATGAACCCGCCGTTTTCAATCCAGGTCGTGAAGGCTGGCCAGTTCAAGAGCCTCGGCTCGCCCGCCGCCATCGTCGGCCCCTATCAGGCCGGCGGCGTGTGGATTTTGAAGAGCTGGGCGAAGGCGAACGAGGATCTGCTCGTGCGCTATCTGCAAGCCAACATCGAAGGCATTCGCTGGGCGCTCGATCCCGCCAATAAGGAAGAGGTCGTGATGCT
>CANJPN010000081.1 GCA_947475855.1 Bradyrhizobiaceae bacterium | reverse complement strand
GCATGATCGAGCGCGACGGACACGAGCTCACGCCGCGATCCTGTCTGGCTGGCGCCTTGGCTTAGAGGATAGCGCTACATTGGAACGGAACAGAGCCACGCGAATAGAGGCGTGCGCATGGCTTCGTTCCGGTTCGTAAACTCGGCGGCAGAATGCCTGCGGGGCGATTTACAGCGGATTTCAATCTCGATGGTGTGTGCGCCGGTGCTTTAAAATGAGTATCCGCCCGCACCGGAATGGCGCGAGCGGATCGATATTCGCGGGTTGGTGAACCGCAGGGGTGTCAGTGTCCGCTCTTGGCCTGATAGACCATCAGCTCGGCGAGTGTGTTGGCATTGGGGAGCTTGGCGAGGCCGGCGACGGCCTCGAGCAGCTTGTCCTGTGCGGACTTGTCGATGGCACCTTCCGCGCACATGCGGAATTTACCTTCAAGATCGGCGTCGCTGATCGGGTTCAAGGGGCCGCCACGATACTTCTCGCTCGCCCACTCGACGAGCTTGCGGCCATCCTTGGTTTCGACTTCGATGCGGCTGCGGATGAGATCCCAGCCCTTGGCGTCGATCTCGGCATCGTTGATGAGATCGGTGCGCTTCTGGAGGTCCTGCATTTCAGGGCCGGCGACGAAGGCATCCATGAACTCGTGATGGCTGGCGCGGCGCTTGATGATGATCATCGCGAGCAGGGCCGGCATCGAGAACTTCGCTTGGAGATGGTTTTTGGCCAGGGGATACCGGATCGGCTCGAGGATGTTCTTGCCGGCGTAGAAGCGCACGCGCTCGACCTGCTCTGGTTTCAGGTCGTGCTTGAGAACGAGCGACAACATCGCGTCCATCGACTGGTGGGTGACGATGCCCGACGGATACGGCTTGATGCTGACGCCGGGGTCGGTGATCGTCCAGGTTTTGCCGAAGCCCTGTTTGGTCTTTTCCGGCGTGAAGCCCTCGCCCATGACCTGGAGGAAGCCCCACTGGCCGTCGAGTGCGGCAGGGTCGGCCGTAAAGCCGCGCGAGGCTAGAAGTGCTGCGGTGACGCCGTTCTCGGCGGCGCGGCCGACGTGGAGCGGTTTCGTCATGGTGCCGAAGTTGCAGCGGATGCCGGCGGCGAAGCTGGCGGCCATGCCGATGCAGTGGGCGAGCTTGTCGCCCTTCAGGCCGAGCAGCTTGGCAGCCGCTGCGGCTGCGCCGAACGTGCCGACGGTGCCCGAGGAGTGATTGCCGCGGCGGTAGTGCTTCGGCAGCATCCACTCGGAAATCTTGCACTCGAATTCGAAGCCGGTCTGGAACGCCAGCATGAGTTGCTCACCGCTGACGTTGCCGAGACGTTGGGCGACGACGAGGGCTGCCGTCAGCGGCGGCACGGAAGGATGGGTCAACAGGCCGTAGATGTGTGCGGGATCGTGGCTGACCTGGGTGTCGTCCCAGTCGTGGGCGTGGCCTGCGGTAGCAAGGACACGCGCAGCCAGTGCGGCGGGTACCTTCGTCTTGCCGGCGGTAAGCAGGTAGGCTTCGGCCTTGCCGCCGGTGTCGAGTGCGTCCTCGGCGAGGATCTGGACGGTCGGTTCGAGACCGCCGGCAAGATAGAGGCCCAAGGTGTCGACGATGCACCGCCGGCCGATGCGCAGCGCTTCGGCGGAGAGGTCCTTGGTTGCGGCGTTCTCGATGAAGCGCGCGCCTTCGGCGGTGATGTTGGTTTCGCTCATGATGTACTCAATTCCGCTTATTGCTGTTGCAGCTTGTTGGCTTCGATGACTTTGGCCCAGCGGGCTATCTCTGATTGCAGCAGGTCGCCCATCTGCTTGGGCGTGCCGGCTTCCGCGGTGATGCCGAGATCGAGCAGGCGCTGTTTGAGGCGGGTGTCGCTCAAGGCGTCCGCCGCGGCTTTGTTGAGTGTAGAGATTGCGGCGGGAGGCGTGCCGGCTTTCACGAACACGCCGTTCCAGGCGACGACATCCATGGCATCGCCCGCGCCAGATTCCCTGGCGCCAGGGATGGCGGGGGCAGCAGGCGAGCGGGCTGCGGATGAAGCCGCGAGGATGCGGATCTTGCCGTCGTCTGCATTGCCCTTCAGTGCGGAATAAGCCTCGACGGTCATGTCGATGTCGCCGCGGATCAGTGCGATCAAAAGGTCCGGCGTCGTCTTGAACGGGACCCACTGGAACTCGATGCCTGCGGTCGACTTCAAGAGCAGCGCCGTCAGATGCTGCGTGCTGCCTGTCGTGGTCGTGCCGACGTTGAGCTTGCCCGGATTGGCTTTTGCCGAAGCGATGAGCTCGGCCATCGTCTTGTGCGGGCCATCGCCACGGGTTGCGAAGAAGAACTCGAAGTAGCCGAACTTCGCGACGGGCTCGAATTCCTTGACCGGATTGTACGACATCGTCTTCAGCAGCGTGACGCCGATTGCCGTGCCGTTGGTCAGCAGCATCATCGTGTGGCCGTCGGCAGGCTGTTGGAGTACGGCGCGAGCTGCTGCATTGCCGCCGGGGCCGGGGATGTTCTCGATGACGATGCGCTGGCCGAGTTTGTCGCCCATCATTTCCGCGACGAGCCTGGCGGTGGTGTCACCGACGCCGCCGGCGGCCAAAGGGATGACGAGCTTCAGGGGTTGGTTGGGAAACGCCTGCTGGGCCATGGCGGGGACCGCTGCTGGTACCGCGAGACCCAAGAATGCTGCAGCGAACAAGCGCCCTGCGTTGGTCAATCGTGACATCACGTTTCTCTCCCGATCCGGTGTATCGCGGGCCAGGACATAGACCACGGGCTGCAAGGGCACAACCGTTGCCGGTGCCATTGCCGGTGCCGGAGTTGGTGGCTGGCGACGGCTGCATGGTCGGTCTTGGGGTTGATGCAACCCGTGCGCGGGCTCCGGTGCGGAGCGCGCATCGGCGCCGATGTTTCGGACGGAACAGCGGGAGCGGGCTGCTCCAGGCAAAGTCTCATGAGGGAGATGCCGAATTGGCCCCGATGTAACGAGACGACCGGGAGACGACCATGCGTATCACGACCGCCCTTGCTGCGCTGCTGCTTTCGACAACGGCGGTGTTCGCGACACCGATGACCGAGTGCCGGTCAGGGGACGCCGTGCGGGCGATTGCGGGCTGCTCGGAATTGGTCGCGGCCGCGGGGACGAGCGCTGCCGATTTGTCTACCGCACTTGCGCTCAGAGGCCGGGCTTACGGTATCCAGAAGCGGTTCGATCTCGGTGGGGCCGACGTCAATCGCGCGCTGGAGATCAATCCGGAGAATGCGGAGGCCTTCGGCTTCCGGGCGTCGCTTGCGATCAACCAAGGGCGCTACGATCAAGCTTTGCCTGATCTCAACGCGGCGCTGTCATTGGCGCCGAACTATGTCCTGGCGCTCATTAATCGGGGCTTCGTGCTGGCGAAAAAGGCCGACTACGCTCGCGCTGGCGTTGATCTCGGCCGCGCAGTGGACATCGAACCCATGAACTCGCAGGCGCTGGCGGTGCGGGGATTCATGTTCAGGCTGCAGGGCAGACCGGTCGAAGCCATCGCGGATCTCGATCGTGCCATCGCGATCTCGCCGAAGTATGTGTTCGCTCTGATCGAACGGGCCGACGCTCGTGCCATGCGCGGGGAGTTCGACCGCGCGGTCGTTGATCTCGAGCGGGTGCTGGACGTTCAGCCCGGCAATACGTTGGCACAGCAGCGCCGTCAGGCGGCGTTGGCGCTTCAGGGGAAGACCCCGGAGGTTCAAGACAAGCCAGTCATCAGCCCCCCGGCACCAGCACCCAAGGTCACGCAAACAGCGGCGGCGCCGGCTGCCGTTCCAATGGCAGCGCCGGCACCGGCGGCCCCGGCACCGGCGGCCCCCGCACCGGTTGCGCCGTCTTCAGCGCGGCCGGTGATCGTTCCCATTCCGATGCCCGCTCAGGTCCCTGCGGCGCCGGCGCCAGCGGTGGTTCCGCCAGCGGCGCCTCCTGTGTCCCCGGTTGTGCCGGCATCGGCAGCACCGCAGGCTGCGGCACCGGTCCAGGCGGCGCCGTCAACCCAAGTGGCGGTCGATCCACTCGCGACAGAGACCGATCCCAAGACGATCCTTTCGAAGGGCGAGGAACGGCTCGCCAGGGGAGACCTCAACGGTGCGATCGTCGCTTTCAACAGGCTTGTTGCGGTGGCGCCAAATGACCCGGCGAGCTTCCATGCGAGGGGCCTTGCCTATACGCGGAAAGGCGATCTCGGGCGCGCGATGGCAGACCAGGATCGTGCTATTGCAATCAACGCGAAGTTCGCCCCGGCGCACGTACAACGTGGCTCGCTGTTCATCAGCGCGGGTCGGTTGGAGGACGCCCTGATCGCTTGTGGCAAGGCCATCGATGCGGGACCGACACTGTCGATCGGGTTCAACTGCCGCGGGGTGGTTCATCTGGCAGCCAATCGCGCTCCGGCTGCCTTGGCCGACTTCAGCAAGGCGATCGAACTCAACCCCCGGGATGCCTACCCTTACTTCAACCGCGGCCGCGCTCAAGCTCATGTGGGCAATCACGATGCAGCCGTTGCAGCCTACGGGCAGGCCCTGAAAGCAAGCCCGACATTCGCCAACGCGTATGCGCTGCGCGGGCAGTCACATGCCGCAACAGGGCGCAACGATCTGGCGATGGCCGATTATCGGCAGGCGCTGGCGATCGACAAGACGAACCAACTGGCCAAGGTCGGCATCCAGGCGATGCAAGCTGCCGCGGTTCTTTCACGGGCAGGCTGACGTCGGTTTCGTGGGTTTTCGCGGCCGATGCGTTGCGGGGGCTTTGGGGTTGTGCCACGTTGAGGGGCAAGGAGCATACACCTGCTGAACGTCAGCGGAGCCTGGGGGCGAATCGATGCCGCGATGGAAACTGCTCGCGTTGGTCTGCTTCATGGCTACGTTCGGCTGCGCACATGCACCGGCTCAGGATTTCTATCAAGGCAAGACGATCACGATCACTACAGGGTTCGGCACCGGTGGTGGGTTCGACAACTACATGAGGCTGGTCGCCCAGTTTCTGGGCAATCATATTCCCGGCCACCCCATCATCAAGCCGGTCAATCGCCCGGGCGCGGGGGGGCGGACAGACGCCAACCTCGTTTATGCCGCAGATCCCAAGGACGGCACGTTCATCAGTCTGCTGGCGCCATGGATGGTGACAGATCCTTTGATCGAGGCGCAGGGGGCGAATTTCGATCCGACGAAGTTCAACTGGCTGGTCAGTGCGGCGCAGGATGTTTCGACCTGCATGTTTTGGAAGCGGACGGGTATCTCGACTTGGGCCGACCTGATGAAGAAGGGCGAGGTGACGGTCGGGTCCACCGGTCCGTCCGCTGTACCAACGACGGACGCGCTGCTGCTCAATGAGGTTTTCGGTACCAAGATCCGCGTTGTGCAAGGCTACAAGAGCACGAACGAGGTCTTTCTGGCAGCGGAGCGCGGCGAGCTCGACGGGTCCTGCGGCATGTGGGTGTCCAGCGTGACCTCGAGTTTCATAGGACCGATCAGCTCAGGCCAGGCGTCGGTGGTCGTTCAGCTCGGCACCTGGCGGCATCCGACGTTTCCGAACGCGACCCATATCCTCGAGGATCTCAAGCCTTCAGCGGAGGATACCCGGTTCATCAAGGTGGTATTGGCGCAGCTCGACATGGCCAGGCCGTTCATAGCGCCGCCGGGTGTGCCCGCGGATCGGGTCGCGATACTGCGCAAGGCGTTCGAGAGTATGCTCCAGGATCCGGCGTTTCTGGCAGTTGCCAAGCAGCGCAATCTCGAGGTCAAGCCCGTGTCGGGGGAGCGAATTCAGCAGATGATCGCTGACATCTACGCGACGCCAAAACCGATCGTGGAGCGGGTGAAGAAGATCATCGGCAACTAGCGCCGAAGTTGAACGGCGCTCCTGTTCCGGAATTTCCCGGGGCCATACCAGAAGGCATAGGAATGCGAAGCGGTCTTTGCCGCGTCGAGAAAATGGTTATAGATCGAAGATAAGGCACGGCCAGAAACCAAGACCTGTCAGGGAGGAGTACTTTATGATCCGGAATTCAACACTCATTGCCAAGCTCGCCGTCGCGGCGACGCTGCTGGGCACGACTGCTGCAGTGGCCCAGGATATCAAGGTCGGGGCGCTGCCGCCGTTTACGGGCCCGTTCGCCTCGATCGGACAGGTCATCAAGGTCGCGCTCGATATGCGGGCGGCCGAGATCAACGCCGCTGGCGGTATCATGGGCCGCAAGGTGGTGCTGGTGTACGAGGATGGGGAGAGCAATCCGGCTACTGCGACGCAGCGGGCGGAGAAGCTGTTCCAGGTCGACAAGGTCGACTTCCTGACCGGCACTGTGCACTCGGGCTTGACGCTGGCCGTGGGGCAAGTCGCCGAGCGCAACAACCGGCTGCTGGCGACGACTGTCTCGTTTTCCAATGCAATCACGGGCGACCGATGCTCGCCCAACGTGTTTCGCGTAAATCCTTCGGCGGGTATGCAGGCCTCTGCGCTGGCACTATGGGCTGCCGACTTCAAGAAGGGTGCCAAGGTCTACTATCTCGGACCTGACTACGAGATGGGCCGCTCGACGATCGCGGAATTCAAGAAGGAAGCCGAGAAGCTCGGCGCGACGACGGCAGGTGAAGTCTATGCACCGCTCGGCGCCAAAGACTACTCGCAATTCTTCGGCCAGATGCGGGCTGCTCGTCCCGACGTGCTGTACATGTCGACAGGCGGTACGGACAGCGTGCGGCTGCTGTCGCAGCTCAAGGAGTACGGTCTCACCAACATGAAGCTGATCGGTAACTCGGCAGCCGTCACGTCAGACAATCTCGATGCGATGGGCAATGCGGCCGAAGGCTTCATTACGTCGGGCAACTATTCGACGCTGATCGACACTCCCGCGAACAAGGTATTCGCGGAAAAGTTCAAGGCTGCAGCAAAAATCGAGGCCAATCTCTACGCGGCCGATACCTATACGGTGCTGGATTTCTACAAGGCCGCCGTGGAGAAGGCCGGGTCAGTCGACGCAGACAAGGTCCGGGCGGCGATGCGCGGTCTTGCTTGGGATGGCGTGGCCGGCAAGAAGGTGATGCGTGCGGGTGACCATCAGGCGATCCAGGACATGTATGCGCTGGAGTTGAAAGGCAAGACCTACCATCCGCTCGCCAAGGTCGACGGCGAAAAGGCGGCGGGCCCGGATCTATGCACGAAGTGGTAGTCGAGCAGGGTGCGGTAGCGCTGGTTACCGCACCCGTCGATTGAAAGGCCCAGTGCTTTGCTTGCTTGCGCGATTGCACCCTAAAGGACAGCGTCCCCCGCTCTCATGCTCGATTACATGCAATTCGTGCTCGCGCCGCAGATGCTGAACGGGTTTGCGTTCGGCATTGCCATTGTTTTGATGGCGCTGGGTCTCACCATCATTTTCGGCTTGCTCGACGTTATCAACATGAGTCATGGCGAGTTCTTCGCCATCGGCGCCTATGCCGGCGTTGTACTGCTAGCATCCGGGGTCAACTTCTGGGTCGCGGTGGCGCTGGTGCCGCTGCTGATGTTGCCGGTCGGGGTGCTGACCGAGCGATTGCTCGTGCGTCAGGTGTTCGATAGCGCGGATCGGCACACGCTCACACTGCTGCTGACGCTCGGGCTGTCGATGATCTTCTATGACGGATTGAAAATGGTGTTCGGTCCCAATCCGTTGCGGCCGGACAATCCGATTCCCGGCGGCATCGAGGTGGCTGGCGTATTTCTGCCAGCCTACCGCATGTTCCTCATCTTCCTTGGGGCGGCGATCATCGCGGCGGTGTGGGCGATCATCTACAAGACAAGTCTCGGCGCGATGATCCGAGCGGCGGCGTTCGACCGGAACATGGCATCGTCGCTGGGCGTGCCGGTGTCGGCTGTTTATTCGGCTACATTCGCTTTCGGAACCGCGCTCGCGGGGCTGGCGGGGATATTGCTGGCGCCCATCTTCTCCGTGTTTCCGACCATGGGACACGAGTTTATCGTCATCGCGTTCACGGTCGTGATCGTCGGCGGCATGGGTTCGATCAAGGGGGCGGTGCTGGCGGGATTGCTGCTGACCCAGGTCCAGGCCATCGCATCGCTGATCATCTCGCCGGTTTGGACCGATCCAATCCTGTTCGGGATCATGGTGCTGGTGTTGATGTTCCGTCCACAAGGACTGTTCGGCAGGCTCGGTCATGGCTGACGACGGTTCGGTTACAACAAGCGCGCCTCGATCAGCCGGCGCAACGGCTGCAGTCAGGGCTTATGCGCAGGAGCGTATCGAGTGGCGCGCGCTCAATATCGCTTCGATCGTGTTCTTCGCGGGCGCGGTGGCGTTCGGCGTCGCCTACGGTCTCAAGGGTGACACGTTCTACCTGCGGCTTGCGACGGAAGCGCTGATCTTCGGCGCTGTGGCGCTGAGCGTCGACATCCTGCTGGGGTTTGCGGGATTGCTGTCGCTTGGGCAGGCGCTTTATTTCGGGCTCGGTGCTTATGCCGGCGCTCTCGTCTTGAAACAGGTATCCGAGAGTTTCTGGCTTGTGATGGGCGTGAGCATTCTGGTCGGCGTCCTATCGGGGCTGATCGGCGGGTTGATCGCGATCCGCGCGCGGGGTGTCTATTTTGCGTTGATCACATACGGTCTCGCGCAGATCGTCGCGAAGGTAATCTATAATACGCGGGAACTCGGAGCTTCCGACGGCATCACCGGGATACCCATCGTCAACGTGTCGTTCGGCTTCTGGCAAACGAAGGCAGATAATCCCGCTGGGTTCTTCTTCGTCGTCCTGGCTGTCATCGCGATCATCTATCTCGGGCTTCTCTACTTGTCGGGCACGCCGTTCGGTCGGGCGCTGTCGGGGGTGCGGATCAACGAGAACCGGATGCCGTTTCTGGGTTACAGGCCGGACCGGTTGAAGCTCGCGGCATTCGTTTTGGCATCCACGATCGCTTCTATAGCCGGCGGGCTTTATCCGATGCTGCGCGGGTTCGTGTCGCCGGAGTTGATGTACTTCGATGCGTCGACCAATGCGATCGTGGCCACGATGATCGGTGGTACGGGAACGCTCATCGGGCCGCTCTACGGGTCGGTCATCCTGGTTTTCCTCAAGAGCATGATCGGCACGATCACCACGCATCAGATCATGGTGATCGGCGCGCTGTTCATGATCGTCGTGATCTTCTTTCCGCGTGGATTGCTCGGCTATCTGCGGGAAATCGTGGTTGCGCGGTCACGAACCAAGGACGGAGGCGGGCCTTGAGCAGCGCGGACGACATCGTGCTCGAGACACGCGGGCTGTCGGTGAACTTCGGCGGCTTGCGGGCGGTCGACAATGTCGACATCGCGGTGCGGCGTGGCGGGATCACATCGATCATCGGGCCGAATGGCGCGGGCAAAAGCACGTTCTACAACCTCGTCACCGGGGCGATCCGGCCGACCGCGGGCAAGGTGTTTCTCGAGGGGCGGGAGATCACGGGCACGCCGACGCACAAACTGAGTGCGATGGGGCTTTCGCGTTCGTTTCAGATCACCAATCTATTCCCGCAATCGACGGTGTTCGAGAACCTTCGGCTTGCTGCACACGCGCTCGAGCCATGGTCGCTAAGCTTGCTGCCCGTTGGTCGCGCCAAGCGGGCAGAGGCCAAGGCTGAGGCGCTGGTCGAGCGGTTCGGCCTTGGCTCGAAGGCAACGGAAATGGCGGGCCATCTCAGCCATGGCGAGCAGCGGCGACTGGAAATTGCGGTGGCGCTGGCGTGCGATCCGAAGATCCTGATTCTCGACGAACCGACGCAGGGCATGTCTCACACCGATACCGAAGAGGCGAGCCGGATGGTGCGCGATCTCTCCAAGGAGATCACCATCGTCCTGATCGAACACGATATCGACATCGTGATGGATCTTTCGCATACGGTCGTGGTGCTGGCGCAGGGCCGCAAGCTCGCGGAAGGGCCGCCCGCTGCCGTGCGGGCCAACAAGGACGTGCAGACGGCCTATTTCGGAGCGCATTGACTTGCTCGAGATCCGCGATCTTCACAGCCACTATGGCTTCAGCCACGTCCTGCAGGGCGTGAACCTGACTTTGCGGCCGGGCGAATGCGTGGGACTGTTCGGTCGCAACGGCGTCGGGAAGACGACGACGATGCGGGCGATTGCAGGCTGGATCAAGCAGATCTCGGGGTCGATCACCTACAACGGCCAGGAGATCGGCGGGCTGGCATCGAACGCCATCTGTCGGCTCGGCATCGGATTCGTGCCGGAGGATCGGCGCATTTTTCCGGGGCTGACGGTCGAGGAAAACCTCAAGCTCGGACTGATGCAGACGGCAGGGCGGTCGGGTGCACAGGAGGCCGCTGCTCTCGAACGAGCCTATGACTTGTTCCCGCGTCTCAAGCAGCGCTACCGCCAGATGGGCACGACGCTTTCGGGGGGCGAGCAGCAAATGCTCGCCATCGCGCGCGTGCTCGTCGGCGATCAGAAGCTGCTCTTGATCGACGAACCCACCGAAGGACTTGCGCCGCAGATCGTGGACGAGATCTTTGCGATCATGCGGAAGCTGAAGTCGGAGGGGCACGCGATCCTTCTCGTCGAGCAGAACGTCAAGCGGGCGCTCGATATCACGGACCGGATCTGCGCGATGGAGCGCGGACGCATTATCCTGGAAGGCGACGGGAATTCGCAGGCCGACCGCGATGCGCTGATGAAGGCGATCGCGGTTTGACCACATCCTCTTGGTCGCCCGCCGGGCAGCCGTCATCCGCCTTCTGAAAGCGAGCGATGAACAGCAACAAGCCGCTACTGGGCATCGCGCTGATGGTTCTTTCCACGGCGTTCCTGGCGACGAAAGACGGTCTCGCCAAGACATTTCTGGATCAGGTCGGACCGGTTCAGATCATCTGGGTTCAATACGTCGGAAACTTTCTGGCAATGGCTTTGATCTCGGCTCCGCGGCATGGCTGGAACGTGATCGCGCCACGTCCGCTCGGCTGGCAGTTGTTTCGCGGCACAGCGAGCGCTGCGGGGGTCGCGACGCTGTACTGGGCGTTGACGTACATTCCGCTCGCGGATGCGACGGCGATGTTCATGCTGGCGCCGGTCGTGGTGACGATGCTGTCGCCATTGCTGCTGGGCGAGCGGATCGGGCTGCATCGATGGATCGCGGTCGGCGTCGGGTTTGCCGGCGTCGTGTGCATACTGCGGCCGGGGTTCGGCGGGGATATGCGCGGCTACTATATCGCGCTGCTCGCAGGATTTCTGTTGGGTTTCTATTTCATCGGCAACCGGCGGCTTGCTGGGCTCGCGCCGCCGCTGCTCAACGTCACGCACAATGCCTTGATGGGCGGGATCGTGTTGACGCTGTTCCTGCCGCTGTTCTGGCACCCGGTGCCGGCTCCTGCGATCCCGAAGCTTGCTGGCATCGTCGCGCTGGCGATCATCGGGCAGGCGCTGATGATCTCCGCGTTCAACTATGCGGCAGCAGCGGTGGTGGCGCCGTTCACCTATGCGATGCTCGTGTTCGCAGCTATTATTGGCTATGTGGCGTTTGGTGCTATTCCAGATTTGCCGACGTGGGCAGGCATGGTTCTGATCGTCGGGGCGGGTCTCTACATTGCGCATCGCGAGCGACAGGCCGCAGCAAAGCGCTGATGCCTTTCCCCATGGCGTTCGCCAGATGCCAGGGTTAGTGTGGAGCGACACCAATCGCCAGTTCGACGCTTCGGGGAGGCCGCACGCCATGAGCTTTACGTTCGATCACATGCACATCCTGACGCCGAATGTGGAGGCGACCGCGACGTGGTTCGAGCGGATATTCGGCGCGGAAGTCATCCGGTCGATGCAGCAGGGCAAGCCGCGGGTGGACCTGAAGCTCGGCGGTGTCGAGATCTTCCTGGCGCCGCTGCCGCCCGATGCCAAGCCGAACCCGGCGAACCCCTATCAGGGCCTCGATCATTTCGGTTTGACTGTGAAGGGGATCGACAAGGTCGTCGCCGACCTCAAGGCAAAAGGCGTGACGTTCACGACCGAGCCGTACGAGGTTCGCCCGGGTACGCGCATCGCATTCCTGCGCACGCCGGATGGCGTGCGGATCGAATTGCTCGACCGGAATTGCTGAGCCGACTGCGTCGGGTCAGATCCGGCGGGTCTGACCCGGTGAGCGTTCAAGACGTAAATTGGAGGAACGGCCATGTTTGGTGAAACGACGCGCCGTCTCGTACTGCGAGCGGCATTCTGCATGGGGATCTGTGTTGCCGCCGTATGGAGCGCACCGCCGGCGTCTGCGCAGCGCGGAGGGCCGCCTGCGCAAATGAAGAAGATCGCCGACGACCTGTATTTCTGGTTCGATTACGACGGGACCAACTCGATCATCTGGGCGACCAGCGAAGGCGTCATGGTGATAGATACCCAGCCGCATCCGGCGCTGGCGCGGCGGCTCATCGCCGAAGTTGCGAAGATCACCGACAAGCCCATCAGGTGGGCAATCAATACACAAGTGCACGGGGACCACTTCCTCGGCAACTCCGAGTTCAAGAAGGTCGGGGCGACGATCGTTTCCAACGCGCACGCGAAGTTCCTGATGGAGCGGTATTGGGAGAAGGACTTCAAGCGGCGCGTGCCCGGCTACGAGAAGGCAGGGCTCGATCCAAAGGAGGTCGCCTTCGTGGCGCCCGACAAGACGTTCGAGGATGAACTCATCATCGAAATGGCGGGACGCAAAGTGCGGTTATTCTATCCCGGTCCTGGGCAGGATCCCGGCTGCTCCTACGTTCATTTCCCGCATGCGAGAGCGGTTGCTACGAGCGGTTCAATGACGCCGAAAAGCGTGTCGAACCTGATGTACGCGCCGTCGATCGATGGTTGGATCAAGGTGCTGCGGCAGCTACAAGCGATGGACGTGGATGTCTATCTGCCGGGGCACGGGGATCTAGGTAAGAAGTCCGATATCGACGACGGCGTAGGCTTCCTCACGACGGTGCAAACGGAGGTGAGGGCTGCGCGCGCGAAGGGCGTGTCGCTGGCGGAGGCGCAGAAGACGCTTACATTCCCAGCGTACAAGGAGTGGCGCAACTATGGGCGCATGGCCGATTACGTGCGCAACCTCTATGTTCTCGAAGAGACGGGAAAGCCGGAGTACTGGTCACAAGGCTGGGAGCGGAAATAGTCGCTGCATCTCAATCTGCCGAAGGGGCGCCTGTGAGAGGTTGCCCACCTCCGCATCAGCGGGCGATGAGCACAGGCTTCTGGGTGTGAGCCAGAACGTTCTGGGCCTGACTGCCGAGCAGTAGCTTATTGATCCCGCGACGGCCGTGCGAGCCCATGACGATCAAGTCGCAGTGCTGTGCTTCAGCCATACCGATGATGCCGTCGGCGGGAGCGCGGTCTGGCACGTGTATCGTCACACAGGGTACGCCGGCCTTGTCGGCGGAGGCTTTCGCCTTCTTGAGGATTTCCTGCGCTGCCTCGCCCGCGGCCTTTTCGTAGACTTCGATTTTCGAGAGCGCGTCGCGTCCGGCGACGTCGAGCGCCGACCACATCTCCGTGACCTTTATGATCGTTGTCTTGGCGCCGAACTTCTTGGCGACTTCCAGGCCCTGCGCGATAGCCTTGTCGCCGACGGCCGAACCGTCTGTGGCGATGAGGATGTGCGTGTACATTGGAAATCTCCCGTTTCTCACAAGGCGGTTCTGGAGCCTGCGGGAGAGATATTCAGGAATATGGCGCCAGGGGCATTGATGCGGGTCAATCACGGGACCGTGCCAACTGCTTCTTGCGGGATTGGCGCGCGGGGGCAGAATTTCGCTTGGAGGGTTTGACCGCTGCTGGCGTCGCCAGGGCCAAGACGCGCGACTCGATCAATCTGGCGTCGGCTGCCGGCAGATCGCGGCGCACGACGAGGCAGAGCTTGAGGCGGAGTTGCGGCGCCACGATGCGTCGCGCCGAAAGGACGCTCGTGGCTATCTCTTCGGCGAAGAGCGCGTAGGGAATGACGGTGCAATGGTCGTGGCGCAGCAGCAGCCGGCGCTTGAGCAAAACGGCTTCGACTTCGAATGCGACGTTAAGCGAGACGCCGCGACGGCGGGCGACTTGATCGAGCTTGGAGCGGACAACGTTTTGCCCGCTGTCGAGGACCAGCGAGTAGCGCCCGAGGTCAGCGAACGGAATGTCTGCGGGGGAGGTCACGACGCTGGCCGGGCCGACGAGGTACAGCGGCTCTTTGCAAACTTCCAGCACGCGATAGGGACCGGCTGGGGGATCGTAGCAGAAGCCGGCGTCGAGGCGTCCGGCTGCGACATCGTCCTGGACTTCGTTGCTCATGCCTTCGCGCAGCAAAACCTGGGAAGATGGGCCGAATGCGTCGAGCAGGTCCGACGCGAAAAGGCGGCTTGCCGTCGGGTTGAGCCCGAGAGATAGGCGCACAGGTCGTTGGTCGGACAATGCGGCCAGGTCGACGCGTGCTTCGTCGACTGCGGCTAGAATGCGGTCGGCGTGACCGAGCAGGCGCTCGCCGGCTGCCGAGAGGCGCACGCCGCGGCTGTGGCGTTCGAACAGAGGTGAGCCCAGTTCATCTTCGAGTTGGCGGATTTTCTCGCCAAGAGCCGGTTGGGAGATGTGGATGGCGCGACCGGCAGCCGCCATGCTGCCGTGGCGGGCGACTGCCACGAAATAACGCAACTGGCGGAAATCCATCGGGGGCGGTTCTCAGTGGTAGCGATCCTGGCGGTCATGCTAAAGGTTTTTCCTATAGCTGCCTACCGATCTTCCAGCTTGTTGCAGGCGGGAGGCGACAGTACTGGAAGGTGGAACATGACGCATGGAAAAGGCCGAGATTAATTCGGGAGGACGCGGATGCCGCTGACCGCTGTGCAAGCCGGCGCCTACACGCATCACATGGCGATTACCAGTCCCGATCCGGAAGGGCTCGCCAAGTTCTACGCCGATACGATGGACATGGGCACCCCTGTGCGGCACGGGGCCGGATGGCAGGTGCGCGGACCTGGGCGGCGGCTCATTATCTCCAAGGGTGCCAAGAATGGACTGGTGCACGTCGGCATGGGTGTGCGCGATGTGCAGGCACTAGCCGACCTCAAGGCGCGTGCCGAGCGCGAGGGGCTGTCGCCTCGGCCGTTCGAGGATGGGCTTTTCAACGCGGGTGCTTTCACCGTCAAGGATCCCGACGGGAACGTGCTGGCGTTCGGGCATGCGCAGGAGGATCAGCCTGCGAAGGGCCTCAGAGGGCCGCTGCAGCACGTCACGTTTGCGACGCAGGACATCGCGCGCTTCGAGGCGTTCTACGCGGGAAAGCTCGGTTTCGCGGTCTCCGACTACGTCGTGCGCGAGAGCGACGGCAAGGTGATGACCACGTTCATGCGCTCGAACCACGAGCATCATACGATCGGTGTGTTCTTTCAGGAGCGGACGGGGGTCGATCACCATTCCTACGAGGCGGGCGAGTGGGGCGTGATGAAGGACTGGTGCGACCGGATGGGCGACCGTCACATCAAGCTCGACTGGGGGCCGGGACGGCACGGCCCTGGCAACAACCTGTTCGCGTTCGTCACCGATCCGGACGGCAACTGGATCGAGATTTCGGCGGAACTCGAGGTGGTCTGGGACCG